>JAACFF010000224.1 GCA_009937635.1 Chloroflexota bacterium | reverse complement strand
AAGAGCCGGCATACGGTCGACCGCGGGCTCAATCGCTTCCCATATTACAGCTTCGGCTTCAGGAGCCGGGGTTTCCGCTGGTAGCGGCGTATCCAGCAGCCATTCCGACCCACTCTGGCTGCATTCTGTCGCCCCAATAACCACCGAAGAGATAGCACATAGTGGCTCCTGGGACAACCCTGCGGGTTTTATAAATTCGCTTGCCGGCTGCTGCCCGTTTATCCTTAAGGTCTCTTCCATCTGCGGGTCAGCATAAACTGACTGCATGTAATCCGACCATAACGGGGCAGCCCCCGTCAACCCACTTACATTGATCATCTCGCTATTGTCGGTATTGCCAGTCCACACGCCTACAGCCAGACCTGGCGTGTAACCAACTGTCCAATTATCGCGAAAATCGTTCGTTGTGCCCGTTTTGGCAGCCGCTGGAAAAGGCAGCGCCAGCGGATTGTCGCGTCCCATGGCCGGAACCCGGGCTGCATCGTCATCAAGTATATCGCTGATGAGATAAGCTACCCGCTCATCCAAGACCGGCTGCAGAGAATCAAATGGATGGGCATACAATATTTCCCCATTTTGCTTTTCAACGCGTAGTATGGACACAGGCGCTACGCCGAGACCACCATTGGCAAAGGTAGCATAGGAACTCGTCAGATCAAGGGGTGTCACTTCAGCCCCTCCTAGGGTCAGGGAGAGACCATATTGGCTTGAGTCATTCTGCCAGGTGGTGATTCCCATTTCCCGTGCAAAGTCGAGAAAGTACGGCACGCCAATATCTTGCAAGAGCAATAAAGCTGGAATATTGTAACTATTGGCCAATGCCGGGCGTAATCGGACGGGGCCATGGAAACGGCCGTCATAATTGACCGGCTCATACGCTTCGCCGCTCGCTTGAGGATATGTCACTTCGACATCCCACAAGATATCAGCAGCCGTCCAATTCGTCTCACCTGTCTCATTTGGCGACAGTGCTGCCGCATAAGTCAACGGCTTGATAGCGCTGCCCGGTTGCTGGGAAGAAAGGGTAACATTGACGTGCCCATCTATAGATTCATCATGATAGTCAACGCTGCCCAACATGGCCAGCACTTCCCCTGTTTCCGGTTTAAGAGCGACAAGCGCCGCATTATTCAGGTTGTGTTCAGGTCCAACGGACGCGACATGTTGCCTTGCCAGTTGTTCCGCGAGGCGCTGGTAATTAAGGTCCAAAGTTGTTGTCACCTGTAGACCTCCATTGGCAACAACCTCCGTTCCGAACATTTGCTCAAGCTGCTGGCGAACATAGACTGCAAAATGTGGGGCCGCTAAACTTACTTCTTGCGGAGCAAACTGCAACGGCTCTTGATACGCCCCTTCTGCTTGTGATTGGGAGAGAGCTCCCTCGCTAACCATCAGGTTGAGGACAAGCCACTGGCGCGCTTTGGCCTCTTCAAGATTTGTCAACGGATCCAATTTTACCGGGCTCTGCGGCAAGCCCGCCAGCAGGCTCGCTTCAGCTAGAGAAAGATCTGCCGCCGACTTACCGAAGTAGGTTTTGGCCGCTGCTTCGATTCCATAGGCTAAATTACCATAATAGATTTCGTTGAGATACATTTCCAGGATCTCGTCCTTGCTGAAGTTACGATTCATAATCCAGGCCAGGAAGATTTCCTTGATCTTGCGATCATAAGAAACAGCCGTGCGCTCTTCATAATCAAAAGCAACATGCCTGACCAGCTGCTGGGTGATAGTGCTACCTCCAACTGGGCGGTCATCAGGATTGCGTAGATTGGCCACAAGTGCGGCTATTAACGAGGGCGCATCAAGGCCGATATTCTCATAAAACGTGTCATCCTCAACGGCAATCGTGGCCTGAATAAGATGTTCAGGCATCTGGGATAAAGGAATCTTGGTTCTTTTGCCTTCGCCAAAGATTTCCCACAGTTGATTACCATTCCTATCCAATATTTGTGTGGTCTCAAACGTCTCCCGATCGCGAACAGTGTCCAGGGCAACGATTTCATCCTCGATCTGGCGCGACCAGTCGGCATAAACAAACATTCCGACTACCGATACAGAGCCGAAAACGGCCAACATCAGCAACAACATCCCCACGATTATTATGCCACCAAAACAGCCGCAGCCGTTGCGTTTTGGCACTATCGCAGGCCGGTATTCAACGGGAGGTTGATTCAAATTCTGATTCATCAATAATCCATAATCATCATGACCCAGTTTCTCTTAAAACGATACCAGGGTTCACAATACCAGTTTAATCCAGGCTCTCTATCAAGTGCTGTGCGTCTAGATGACGCTAAGCGATCGCTTAAGCAACGCGATCAAAGAAGCGCCTTCTTTTTAGACGTCCTGCATTGGCTATAAGTTCCTCCCAACTAACAAGCAAAAAGGCACTCTTTTTGCGAGAGTGCCTTTAGAATATCCTGCTATTGAGTTCAAAAACTCTGAGCGGTGCATTACCCTCTACGTAACAAGTAAACTCCAGCCCCTGCGAGAATGATAAGCAACACGGCACCCCCCAGAGCAATCATGCCCAGATTATTTGATAATCCCGAAGAAGGCTCCTGCTGCTCGGCACTCGTTTCTGCAGTCGATTCGCCAGCTTGTTCCCCAGCTTCGGCAACTGCATCTGAAGCCAATTGCAGGCCAAAGCTCACGGGTATCATAACGCCCTCAGCAATAGCCACAGCCCAACTATCGTCACCGGTAACCATATAATCAGCGGTCGGGAATATTTGCACTTGATATGTGCCTGTTTCCAGATTCTCGAAACAATGCATTTCACTGGATCCATCTGTAATATAAGTCGTGATGGTGTTGCCTGATTGGGATAGCGTAATCGCCTGGTCAGACATGGGCGATTCACTTTGTTCTGCCCGTGCCGAATCGCCGTTAATATCTTCGAATACCTGCACACAAATAGAGCCGGGCGAAACCTGGGGCAAAACCTCTGCTATTGGCGAGCGAGAATTGCCAGTATCTGTCGTATCGCTTGCCTCTTGCTCAGATTCTCCCGTCGTGGCATCTGCCGCTTCTTCGCTGTCACCTTCATCGGGCTGTGTTGCGGATTCGCTTTCGGTCGCTTCTCCAGCGCCCTCATTCGCATCAGCAGGAGCATCCGCAACAGCCTGACCACCCTCCGATGGAGGAACTATGATCAATTCCATACCGGTGCTAATCACAAGCGGGTTGTTGTTGAGTTCAGGTATCGCTTGTAGCGCTTCTTCCGCTGTTAATCCCATCGTCTCCGCATATTGGATAGCCAGGGACCAGAAAGAGTCACCCGACTGAACGATGTGAACCACGGCGCCATCAGCGCGTGGAGTCGGAGTCGGCAAAGGTGCCGCCGGGGGAGCCGAAGACGGAGCCCCACCTCCAGCTGCCTGAGGTTGTTCGCTTTGTCCGCCTCCCGCTGCAACAGCCTGGTCCACATCTTCCAGAGCATAAAGCCCTACGGTATCGATGAAAAAGCCATTGTTCGGATGCGGGTAATTCGAGGCGACTTCAATCCACACTGTCATTTCGGGAGCTGTCGCCGTAAATTCATGAATAAAGGTTGGATATGCCAAATAGAAGGGTGAAATATTTTCGCCAGTCCACCAGCCACTATAATTGATGTTGGCTTCATCGCGCCAGGCTGCCCCCACCGGGCTAGCGCCCAGGCGTACACGTCCTTGTCGACCATCTACAGGAGCTACCTTTTGGCCTCTTACGTATTCAGCCACCATATCAATATAGACGGGAGCAACAAGACGATACCGGCGTCCAACCTCTAACCCTCCTACATCCTGCGACATAGCGGCCCACATCGGCGCCCAGCCTTTGAATATCTTCACCGTAAAGCTACCATCTTTCCAAAAGAGATCCCTCTCATGATCCGGCGCGCCAGATATATTCCATACCACCGTTTCCGGGCGTGCAGTTTCCTCATAACCGCCGAAGATATTGGACTCTCGGTTAGACCAATGCATTCGCCAGTCGTTCGGCACCGTGATCTCGACGATGCCATCTTGGTTATAATGCCCCTCTTCAAAACCGGGATTCTTCAACAAGTTCTGTCCCTGCGCCCGCGCATGAATCGGGAGAAGCGTTATGGTCACTGTGATTAGAATAAATGCGATTAGGAAGACGGTCCATTTACTCTTCATGGTTGTCTCTTCCTCCGTTCACTAAATCTGATTTGAAACATCAAGATTCAGCGATATTTTCCTCGTCTCAATCGTGTATGATTTCTTTGCAAAAATAAAGCGCAATGAAACATTGCGCCGTCGATAGAACCAGGATTCTAACATAGATTAAGGGGCATACCACTTTTCAGAGCGTGGGCTAAGGAAAAATAAGGGAAACCTTAATGAGCTTCATTTTGGTCAGAAATCCAACCTTTTATGCTAGTCAGTATCCACCACACAAACAACAGAAGTGCCAACACCAATAATTCGATCAACCACAAGAAGGGTAAGTTACTAAAATTGCGAAAAACTTGATGGAAAAGATACCGCCAATTATCTGGTTGAGCTATTGGAGGAACAAGCTGGCCTAAATTTAAGACATAATTAAAAGAGTGACCGATATGGAAAAACATATTGCGCAAGGACAGGAAAAATAGCCCATAGCTAATTAGTAAAAGCAAGGACTGCAAAACCGGACGATACCACAAGGTCAAGAGCCAATGAAAAGCATAACCTAGCGGAATCGCCAATAGACCAAGAAAAGGAACCAGGTAACGGCCGTCAGCAGTAAATCCATGTGAGGTACGGTGTAAAGAGAAAAGTAGAAGGTAAACCAGGAAAACGGCCGTCGTTAGGGCACATTCCTGCCTCGCTTTACGCCAATAGGGCACCCAGCCAGGTATGGCCAAGATCAAAACTGGTGACAGCAGAAACACGCCCTGATTGTAACAAGTGCCGTTGCACCAGCCATCACCAGATCCCCATACGAGCAAGGCACGCAGGCCGGATATAGGAGGATAGTTAAACGTCGTCAAAAAAGAACTGGCCCATGGGTAATTGACTGCATAGGCATAAGAAAGACGAAAAGGGCTGCCGAAATTGGTATCGTTATAGAAAGCTAGAAACAGGCCTGATACCAACCCGCCGGCAACAAACGGACCAAAAATGGTCAATAGTTTATGGTACGTGAAGGGGCGTTGGTACCATAGAAGGTATATGCCTATTAGAATAACTAATAATGCGTTTGAATACTCGACAAGTACAGCATAACCCAGGATAAATCCTAGAAATAGCATGTTTCCCCAATGAACCTTCGTCTGCCGAGCAATGCCGATGGTAAGATAAAGAGCGAGAATAACCAGAAACGAAGAAAGCGCATGGGAAAACAGCACGGTACTATATTTCCAATGAACCGTGCCCAAAGCAAACATTAACGAAGCAGTCAAAGCTGCGGCTCTCGAAAGGGCCAGTTCGCGCATCAAAGCATAGAGCAATACCACTGTGCCGGCGCCTGCCAAAACCGGTAGCAACATGACAAATAGTAGCTTCGGGTTTCCGAAATCGTGGCGCGAGGGAAGTGGTGCAAGTGGATTGGGGAGCCGTATTGCGGCGCGGTAGAATAGCGTGCCTAGAAGAGCGGTTCCTGGAGGGCGATCGCTAAATAAACGTCCATCTTCGCTGATGGCGATGTCATTCCCTTCGGCATAATCATCAAATTCTTCGAGCGCAAAAGTTTGATTTTCAACCAGAGTCCGCAACAAAGCATAGTGACTACCATCATTGCTGCTCGTGATGCCGGACGATGTGGCAAAATATAGCGATGAAATCCCCAGAAATAGCAAAATGGAGATAACCCAATCGGTTTGTTCCCAACGGTTCGTCACACTCATTAAGCCTACTTCTATTCCAGCACCACGATGTTTATGCTATGATAATTTGTATGTGTATTCTAACTTGGCAACCAACCGGTCCCAAGCGAAGTGAGCAGCATAATGCGCGCGTGCTTCCTCTGCCATCCGAGTGCGTTCCGATTTATTTTGCAGCAGATTTACTATCGCAAAGACTAGACCATCAACATCACCACTTTCTCGCAAACAACCCGTAAGACCATTCACCACGTATTCCGGTACTTGACCGACAACCTCAGCCACGACAGGGGTGCCGACCGAGAGCAGATCAGCCAGTTTCACCGGGCACTTGGTGCGGTTGAGTAGCGTATCATCCATAAGGTAAATAGCGACATCCGCGCTGCTGAGTAACAATGGTAATTCTTCCAGAGCGATCCATCCCAAATCAATCACCGCTGGCAACACATCCGTCTCTGCTAGTTTCTCACGCAAACTAGCTGCATCGTCTTCAAACAGACTTTCGCCTATGGACAAAATCGCGATATCCGGAACGGCCGTTTTTATCCCTGCTAGTATCCTTGCCAAGCGATCCGTATCAAATTCGAAAAAACGACTGTAAAGCAACAAGACGGGCCGGTTTTCAACTCCTAATTCTTGTCGCCTGATCGATATTTTCTCTTCACTGAGCCGTGTCTCATCGATCTGAATTCCCGCTCCATTAGGTAAATAAACGACTTTCTTTGGTGATATGCCTTGACTCCAGGCAATACTCTGTAAAGCCCTACTGGCCACTGTCAAACTATGGCAATGGCTCATCCCCCATTGCTCCTGCCAGGAAAAAATTCGCTTTTGTAAACCTGTATATGGCGCCCGGTCATTCCAGCCGCCCCAGCCTTCCCAGTCGTCACTATCAACAACCAATCTGATTCGTTGGCGGTGGAAATACCATAACCACCAGGCCACCAGACCGCTATACGCTTTAGGTTTAAAACAATGGACGACATCTGGTTTCCATGCCAGCGTTTCCTGAACCAACTTGAGTGCGATGCCCAACGGACCTCCTTGCAAAGGGGTATAACGGAACTCAACACCATCTTCCTGCCAGTGACGATCTCCCTTTTCCGGAGACTGCCAGGGTGGCATAAAAAGGCACACTTGATGGCCACGTTGCACAAGAGGCCGCGCTAGACCAAACGCGCGGCTGCTCATAGTTTTATTTGGATGAAGTCCAAATGGACCTACCAAGGCTAAACGCATGATATGCAAAGCATCCTCTAGGCTCGATCAAACAGTCATAGCCGCTTGCTCGACAAGGATTTCTTTCAAACGGGGAGCATCAGCATAAACGCCACGAGACCTAGGAGGCAAAAGTGATGCAATGCGACACATGATTTCATCTGTGGCACCCGCAAGGTATTCATCCCGATGCCTGCGATCCATGGGTGGTAGATAGAAAGGTTTTCCAATTTTTATCGTGATATCTAATCGACGTAGATGAAGTAGCCGGTTCTTGACAACACTATCTTCCGTTCCAGTTATCCCTACAGGAATAATCGGTAAATTCGTCTTCGCGGCCAGATAAGCTGCTCCCGGCTTTCCCTCTGCCAAAGCTCCCGTCTTGCTGCGCGTTCCTTCGGGAGCCATCCCCAGAATCTGACCTTGTTTCAATCGCTTGTATACCACTCGCATGGCATGAAAATCAGCTTCGTCTCGGTCCAACCACACCGCATCCACCTTTTTCCCTGTCCAACGCCAGAAAGCGTACTTATGATATTTTTCGGCGGCCAAAAGAATAAAGTCATCCCGATCGGCCAGTATGACGCCAAGTAAGGCTTCAAGCCGGCCAACGTGGTTAATTACAACGATAGCCCCGCCCGTCTGGGGAATATACTCATAACCGCTAATAGTAGTTCTGGCAATAACATTTAGTACTATGCGAAATATAAATCGGATCGTTTTTAGAAACATAAACTGACCTCTATCTGTATCACCCCATCCCTATCGCAATCAGCTCGCATGATGCATTAGTTCCCATTTCTCAGATTTCGCAATCAGAAATTGCTTCAACGGCCAACCTCAACTCGCTCCCAGTCAATAGGTTTGTGGATATCTATACGTGGTAACGTAGTTCGCATGGCATCTGGATATTTCTGGGATGCCCCACAATTATATATTACCACGCGATCATCCGCTCGAATCCAACCAGATTCCGCCAGCATCCCCGCCGCACCGACACACGTAGCTGCTTCAGGCCCTACTGAAAGCCCTTCTTTAGAGGCGGCCAATCGCATCCACTCCCGGATCCTCTTCTCGTCAACGGCAACAGCGCATCCGTTGCTCTCCCTAATTGCATCTAAAATCATGAAATCACCGACAGCCGCTGGTACGCGTAGACCACTGGCGATCGTTGCCGCATTTTCAAAGCGGGAAGCAAAACGCTCGCCTTTTTCGAATGCTCTTACAATAGGGCAACAACCATCCGACTGGACAGCCACCATACGTGGCATGGACTCACTTTCCAACCATCCTAACGCCCTTAGTTCTTGAAATGCTTTCCACATGCCAATTAATCCGGTTCCCCCACCGGTAGGGTAAATAATGACGTCTGGCAACTGCCAGCTCGATTGCTCGGACAGCTCCAATCCCATACTCTTTTTGCCCTCTAAACGATAAGGTTCTTTCAAGGTTGCTACGGACAACCAGTCCATCCTTTCGCTGCCGGCGGAGACGATCCGGCCACAATCATCTATCAGACCATTGACCAAAAAAACTTTGGCACCGGCAATAGCACACTCAAACTGGTTGATCTCCGGAGTGTCTTCCGGCATGAACACGTAAGCCTCAAGCCCGGCTCGTGCTGCATAAGCGGCCATGGCCCCACCAGCATTTCCCGCCGTAGGTATGGCCACACGTTTTATACCCAACTCCTTGGCCATACTTATCGCTACCGCCTGTCCTCGGCTCTTGAATGTCCCAGTAGGCAATTGCGCTTCGTCTTTTACCCAAAGATTTGAGAGACCTAGTTGTTGGCCCAGGCGCGGAACGGCGATCAAGGGAGTCATACCTTCTCCCAATGTGACAATTGAATCTTTCTGCCCAGGAGGTAACAACTCTCGATAACGCCACATTGTCGGCGGCCGCTCACGCAGCTTATCTTTGGTAAGTACCTTAGCAATCGCATCCAAATCGTACCGCACCCATAACGGACGATCTTTGTGGGTCGTGTGTAGTTGGCCTGGTGAATAATGCGTACCATCAATCGCACTTTCCAAATGCGTCACGTAAGAAGTCATCATATTTCTCCCAAGATTTACTCTTCAGCAAAGCCCTCATTCTCCGGGCCACCCCCCGAGATTGGATGAAGGATGATTTTGCTCTCGGTTGCAGCTTCAATTCGTTCGCGAGTATAAAGCATTGGATGGTATTGATTGTTATGCCAGTCTGCAAGACCGTCTTGATAATGTGGGCTGGCAGGGTGGGCAGATTGCCCACCAGGGAGCACAGCCAGGCTATTGTCCCATTCACCAACATCAATGAGCAAGCGGCAACTGGCAATAATCTTTACCGGGCCAGGGGGAAAGAGAGCCTCAACCTCAGATTGGTTGACCGTATAGCCATCCCCGTCCACAGGTAAGGTGAGGGGCTTCCACGAACGTCCTAGCCCTGGTAGGCGGGCAAGCGGATGCTGCAACTTAATCTGATGCAAGTTACCCCACTGCCAATTGCCTTGATCCGGTCCTAATTTCTGATTCAAGACTTCCACTGTTTTCTCAAGAGCAGGAAGCAATAAGTGAGTGATGTCTTCCACCCAATCCGGGCTGCCAAATTCCAACCAGTTTAGCGCTAATTCTGTCGCTATTTCACGAAAAGGATCGAGAGGGAAACCATCTGGGGGGCTCTTGCGCAGCAGTTCCGAAGCCAACGCCGTTCCTGTTACCTGTTCTAGAACGTTTTGGCTGAAATGCACTAACCAACCCCAATATAGACTTGGAGCAACCATATTGGAACGCATATCTCCATCCCAATATTGCAATAATCGCAGAGCGTACACTACATTTG
>JAACFF010000223.1 GCA_009937635.1 Chloroflexota bacterium | reverse complement strand
TACGATTCGCCTGGTCATTCCCGTGTCCATCATCTCTTCGGTTATCGGGTCGGTTAACGGATATATTTTGACCAAGTGGCGTTTCCCTGGAACTGGAATCATATTCCCGTTGATCCTTTTTGGTATGTTCATTCCTTACCAGGCGATCTTAATCCCGCTGGTGCAGTTCATGAATTTCACCGGACTATACGGCGGCATCTCCGCCCTGGCTCTGGCCCATATCATTTACGGTATCCCTATTTGTACTTTGATCTTCCGCGGCTACTATGCCGGTGTGCCGACGGAAATGGTGGAAGCGGCGAAGATCGACGGCGCCAGCCTCTTGCAGATCTATTTCCGCATATTCTTACCCATTTCTGTACCGGCTTTTGTAGTGGTCCTTATCTGGCAGTTCACTTCTTCTTGGAATGATTTCCTTTTCGCCGTTTCCCTGACCAGCCCTGAAAACTGGCCGATCATGGTCGCCTTGAATAATCTGGCCGGTAGCCAGATTATCGCCTGGAATGTACAAATGGCAGCCTCTTTCCTGGCCGCCGTGCCCACGCTAATCATCTATGTCATTCTCGGCCGTTACTTCCTGCGCGGCATGATGTCCGGAGCGTTGAAAGGGTAAAAACAGGCAGCAGTAAACAGTCAGCGGACGACGAGCAATATGATCTGTTATGCTGCTCAATATTTGTCGCCGGATGCTTCTCGCCTATCCACTAGAAACTACCTGACTACCTGACTAAAACGCCTGGTGCTCCGTACGAGCGATGATCTCCTCTTGTAGCGCCTCTCCCAGGTCGCAAAAATAGTCGCTGTAGCCGGCTACGCGGACGATCAGGTCGCGGTACTGTTCCGGCTTCTCTTGCGCGGCGCGTAGGGTGTCGGCGTCGACGACGTTGAACTGGATGTGGTGGCCGTCGAGCTTGAAGTAGGTGCGCACGAGCTGAGCCAGCTTGCTGATGCCGTCGTCGTCTTTAAGCAACTGAGGGGTGAATTTCTGGTTGAGCAGCGTGCCTCCTGTGCGTGTATGGTCCATCTTGGCGGCCGACTTGATCACGGCCGTTGGGCCATGCCTGTCAGCGCCCTGCACCGGAGAGATGCCTTCGGAGAGCGGTGTGCCCGCCAGACGGCCGTCCGGCGTAGCCCCAATCACCGAGCCGAAATAGACGTGCACCGTCGTCGGCAGCAAATTGATGCGGTAGGTGCCGCCTTTGGTGTTGTTTCGGCCGTCCACTGCTGCAAAATACGCCTCAAATAAATCGACCATCACCTCGTCCGCGCGGTCGTCGTCGTTGCCATAACGGGGTGTGCGATTGAGCAGCAGCAGGCGCGTGCGCTCATGCCCCACAAAATCCACCTCCATGCTGGCCAGCAGCTCGGCCATAGACAGATTCTTTTCTACGAACACGTGGTGCCTGATAGCTGACATGGCGTCCGTCATTGTGCCCAGGCCCACGCCCTGGATGTAGCTCGTGTTATAACGCGCGCCACCGTCGTGATAATCCTTGCCCGTGCTGATGCAGTCGTCGATCAGCAGCGACAAGAAGGGGGCAGGCATATAGGTCGCGTACAGGCGTTCAATGACATTGTTGCCGCGCACTTTAACGTCGACAAAATAGGCCAACTGCCGGCGATAGGCGTTAAAGAGCTCGTCGAAGCTCACGAACTGTCGCGGGTCTCCCGTTTCCAGCCCGATCTGGCGGCCAGTGCGCGGATCACGGCCGTTATGCAGCGTGATCTCCAGCACCTTGGCCATATTAAAGTAGCCGGTCAGGTTATAGTTCTCCTTGCCAAAAGCGCCCGTCTCCACGCAGCCGCTCGTCCCCCCATTACGCGCATCGGCCACTGATTTACCCTGGCGGATCATTTCCTGCACCACCACGTCCGTATTGAAAATCGAGGGCTGCCCGAAGCCCGTGCGGATGATCTTCGCCGCGCGCCGGATAAAACGCTCGGGGTTCTTTTTGCTCAACTGCACTGAGGAACTGGGCTGCAAGAGGCGCATATCCTCGATCACATCCAACAGTAAATAAGTGACCTCGTTGACGGCGTCCGAGCCGTCTTCTTTCACGCCTCCCGTATTGATCTGCGCGAAATCGGTGTAGGTGCCGCTCTCCGCCGCTGTCACGCCCACCTTGGGCGGCGCCGGCTGGTTGTTGAACTTAATCCAGAAACAGTGCAGCAGCTCTTCCGCTTTTTCGCGCGTCAGCGTGCCCGCGTCTACTTCGCGGCGGTAGAAGGGATAAAGATGCTGGTCCAGGCGGCCCGGGTTGAAAGCGTCCCAGGGGTTCAACTCCGTGGTTACGCCCAGGTGCACAAACCAGTAATATTGCAGCGCTTCCCAGAAAGTGCGCGGCGCGTTGGCCGGCACGTGCTCACAAACTTCGGCGATTTGCAGCAGTTCCTCTTTTCTCCCTGCATCCCGCTCGTATTGCGCCATCTTGCGTGCCCTACCCGCATGGCGCTCGGCGAAACGCACTATGGCGCGCGCCGTGATGCGCATGCCGTTTAGCTGCTCTTGCTTGCTGTACGCCTGTGGATCGTTCAGGAAATCCAGATTTTCTAAGCTGGCCTGGATATCATCTTCAAAGTCCAACATACCCTTGTGATAGATCTTATCGTCCAGAACCGTATGGCCTGGCGATCGCTGCTCCATGAACTCGGTGAAAACCCCCGCTTCATAGGCGTCGTGCCACTCCCCGGTCATCTCGCGTAAAATGAGGTCGCGCATCGAATTGCCCTGCCAGAAGGGGATGATCACCTCTTCCTGTATACGGCGTACTTTAGGGCTCACCGCAAAGGGGATTTTCTCGCGCGAATTGAGAATGTCCAGGTCTTGCAGCGTATGGCAGCACAGTTCGGGAAAGGTCGGCGTGGCCTTGGGACCCGTCTCTTTTTCACCCACGATCAGTTCGCCATCTTCAATGGTGATAGTCTTGTGTTCCAGCAGGTATTGGAAAGACAAGGCACGGCGCACCGGGGGCGAAATGGGGCCCGTTTCCTGCGCATAGAATTCGGTCATCAACTGCGCGCGCTCCATGGAGATGGTGGGCACCGCATCCAGGCTCTGCTGTCGTAAACAGTCGACACGTTCCGCTATAGCCATTTCTTTATCCTCCGATCTTCACTTCCAGCCCGAAGCCGCGAAAAAACTCGGCAATGTGCGCCATGCTTTCCTCTGATGGCGGCCGTATTTGCGGAATCGCATACGCTCTTTCCAAATTAGCGTATTTGTGCACGGCCGTATCATGATAAGGCAGCAGCGACACCCCTTGCAGATGAGGCAGCGCGGCGGCGAACTCGGCCGTGCGCCGCAGATTCTGCTCGTCGTCATTGATCCCGGGTACAATGGCCACACGCATGATAATCTGCTGCCCCTCTTCAGACAACCGCTGTAGATTCTGCAGGATCAGCTTATTGGAAACGCCGGTCGCCTCTTGATGGCGTTCGTCGTCCATCGTCTTCACGTCATAGAGAAAGAGATCGACATACGGCCGTAGTCGCTCCAGCGCCTGCCAGGAAAACGAGCCGCATGTATCGACGGCCGTATGGATCTCCAATTCCTTACAGCGCTTCAACAGCGCCAGCAGAAAATCACGCTGTAGCAACGGATCACCACCGGAAAAGGTCACCCCGCCCCCCGATTCGTCATAAAAGCTGAGGTCACGCTCGATTTCGGCCATGACCTCGTCCACGCTTTGCTCTCGCCCCACGACCTCTCGCGCACCGGCATAGCAGGTCTCAGTACAGATGCCACATTGGATGCAGAGCTCCCTGTCTGTGACAATGCCGTCGCCATTGAGCGAAATCGCCTCCTGTTCACAATAGTCGAGACAGGCCGTGCATTGGATACAACGATCCATACGCAGCATCACTTCCGGCTTCAGCCGCTGGCTTTCCGGATTATGGCACCACCAACAACGCAGCGGGCAGCCCTTTAGAAAGACCGTCGTGCGAATCCCCGGTCCATCGTGAATGGAGAATTTTTTGATATCGAAAACGATGCCCGTCGTCAAAAATACCTCTCGTGAGGAGATTCTAGTCGTCCTTTCTTTCGCGCGCCCAGGGCAAGCACAGGGGCTTACCCCTACTATACAATTCTAACTGACCATCCCCAACATGTACAGTTTTGCAAGGCCACGGGCCTACCCATTTACCTTTGCGACTCTGTCCCTTTGCGGCCTTTGCGTGAAATCCTCCTATCCGCTTGACAGCCCCTACGGATTAAACATAATTACGGCTCATACGGTTCGTTCTAATGGCCATCGTCGAAATCATCTTCCCCGTTTTCGCCATCGCCCTGCTGGGCTATATCGTCGCCTATAAAGGTCTCTTTACTGTCCGTGATATTCAGGGTATTTCCCGTTTCGTATTCATCATTGCCATTCCCGTGATGCTCTTCAATTCACTGGCCCACATTGACCTGCCTGAACATCTCAATTGGCAATTCCTCGTCTCCTATTACGCCATTGCTCTTTTCATCTTTGGCCTGGGCATGTGGGCCAGCAAAAGTTGGTTTGCCCATTCTGCCCAGGAACAGAGCGTTTTTGGCCTCGGCTCCTCTTATTCGAATTCAGTCCTGGTAGGTTTGCCCCTGGTTTCTGCCGGCCTGGGCGACGAGGCGCTGTTGCCAACATTCATGCTCATCGCTATCCACAGCGCCCTGCTCTTTTTTATGGTCACTTTATTCGCCGAACGAGATGGGGGAAACGGCCGTTCGCCGCTGGCAATCGGCAGGCAGACATTGGTCAACCTGGCCACCAATCCGATCATCATCGGCCTGGCGCTGGGTCTGCTCGTCAACCTCTTCAATATCCCCATCCCTACGCTCATCGACAGCACCATCGGCATCATCAGCCGGGCGGCGTTGCCCTGCGCGCTCTTCGTCCTGGGCGCATCGCTAAGCGCCTACAAAATCTCCGGCCATTTCGCCGAAGCGTGGACGATGGTCGGTCTCAAGCTGCTCTTGCAACCCCTGCTGGTTTGGGTGTTAGCCTTCGTCGTCTTCAAAATTGACCCGCTCTGGGGCGCGGTAGCCGTGATGATGGCCGGCATGCCTGTGGGCATCAACGTCTACATGTTCGCCCAGAAATACCAGGTGGGCCTTGCTTCCGTCTCCGGCGCCATCGTCATATCCACAACCCTGGCCGTCTTGAGCCAATCAATACTCCTGGCCATCTTCATCTGAACACACAACTTGCTGAAAAACGTAAGCGATCTTACGACAACTCCCGCCCCCCGGTCAGATTAATCGCCTGCCCCGTGATAAACTCGGCCGATTCAGAAGCAAGGAAAGCGACGAGCTGGGCGACATCTTCGGGCTGGCCAATACGCCCGGCGGGGATGCGATCTACCAGCGCCGACAGTACCTCGTCGTACTCTTGCGCAGTGACCATCGCCTCCAGCTTCATACCCCACTGCTTCATGCCTGTGTCCACATCCCCTGGTAAAATGGCGTTGGCCGTGATGCCAAACTCCCCCACTTCCTGGGCCAGCGATTGTGTCATCGCGATAACGGCCGCTTTGCTGGCCGCGTAGGCAGACATATAGATGCGCGGCCGCACCGCAGCGATGGACGACATATTGATAATTCGCCCCCCATTGCCCCCGTCGATCATCAATGGCAGCGCGTGCTGGCAGCAGAGAAATACACCCGTGGCATTGATCTCCATCATCCTACGCCACGCTTCTTCAGCCATATAACGCACGGGAGAAGGCCCGATGATCGCGCCTGCATTATTGACCAAAATATCGAGACGGCCGAACTTTTTCTTCGTCGCCGCGATCATCTTACGCACCTCGGCCGACTGCGTGACGTCGACGCGCAAAGCCAGGCTGCTCACGCCCATGTTCTCCACCTTAGCGGCAACGGCCGTTAACTCCGCCCATGCCGCATTACCGCCATGCGGCAACTCTGCCGGCGCTGCACAAATATCGCTGAGCACCACATCGACGCCCTCTTGCGCCAACCGCCTTGCCACAGCCGCGCCAATACCATTCTTCCGTCCCGCCCCCGTCACCAAAGCAACCTTGCCCATCAGCAATTCACCATTAAGAATTAACCATTTCCTAGCCGCACGCCAAAAAGCTCGCGCATACTCGGCCGAAGCAAGTAAATAAACACTCCCAAGGGAATCAATAACCAAAATAAACTGCATAGGAACACAAAGGCTCCGCTGCCGAACATACCAATAACGCCTTCGAACATCGAAATGCCCACCGCCAGTATGGTCAGGTACCAGGACCAGGAAGCCATCTTCAACAATCCGATGCCCACTGCGATTTGCACGCCGGCCGCCAGAATGCCAAAGAACCCAGACCAGACGCCGGAATTTCCTAGCTCGGTCATGTTATCCGCGCCGATTAGCCCGCTAAAAGCCGAAGTCAAGCCGCCGAGCCCAAAAACCAGCGCGCTCCACAGCAGCGAGAGACCCCCTAAAAGCAAAAAGAATATGGCGATTATAGTGACAAGAGTAGGTCTTTTTTTCATGTTCATTTCCTCCAAAGTGCATTTCACCAACCACTCGAATGAATAGTATCAGTCACCCCACCCCCCGTCAAAAGCAAACTGGATACTACAAAAAAACCGGGTTTCTGATCCCTGCTAATGTTGTGACAAACAAGAAGGGAGAAACTCGGTTTCTGACTCTCGAACTGTCTTCGTGTTTTAAGCGCCAATCAGAGCCTGTGACGGTCATTTCGCCCAAAGAATGGCAATCAAGATGCCAATGTCGATCAGAACCCCCACCACTAGCCACCGGTGCCAGAAAAGAATTAATAACAGTAACGAGACACATGATGAAACAACAGCAAGCATACGCCAGACAGTGCTCAATCCGGGTACCCCCAAAATACCCAGGCCAACCAGAATAAATCCCAGGGTTGTCAAAGCAACCAAAATGATGCCGGCCCAGCGAATGACTGCGGCGTCCAAACCCAGTTGTGACAGCAGACTGCTGCGATCGGCAGCAGTGAAAAATGAGTTGGGTTTTGCATCAGGGTCGTTGGGGCTGGGGGCAGCAGCCAGGATGGCATGCACCAAACCATGTACAATCAAAAAAACAGCCAGTGCGACCTTTAACATTTTAATTTACCTTTACCGCAACCATGCTCAGACGGCGTGCGCCGCAGCGTGGATGGAGTAATATCGCGGTTAGACGTTAATAAACAATGTCAAAGTGTAGCACCGTCCAAACCAAGTAGGCCACTCCCACCAACGCTCCAAAGGGAAACACGATAAACCAGTTTAGGGTTATTCTCGGTTTCTCGAAGCGCAAGCTCGTGGCTGTTGTCATGACATTGGACCAGAGTAACCAGAAGCTGACCGAGGCCAATAAATAGACGCCCCAACGTGGGCTTACAAATACAAGCACGATGCCGATAATGCTCAAGGGGCAAGCCACAAATACATCGGCAACCGAAATGCCATAAAAAATCTTTTGTTCATGCCAATCGTCGGCCGATCCATCAGGGTTTTTCATCGCTTTGCCCCGTAAGACCTGAATTTGCCAGCCCCAGATAATCAAGGTGAGCAATCCAATCAGGACGAGCAGTACGTAGAAAGTTATTTGCGAGATCGTGGATAATGATTGCATATCAAGCTCCATAACCCAGAAGTCAACCAACCAATACGCTCAAGATCTCTCGCATATGGTTGTACGGCAAGGAAAAGTGTCCCTCATCTTCGAAGAAATGTGCCTGGCAATTGGGGATGGCTTCCGCGACATAATGTCCCACCGAACCGGGGACATTGTTGTCATTCTCCCCGTGCCACAAGTGAACCTGAACCGGGATATCTTGCAAGCGGAATCCCCACGGCCGTGTGTACAACGTCGCTTCGCGCTGAACACCGCTGGTGCCCGAACGAAATGCCTCCAGCCAGCTGCCAATACTCATCTTCATAAGTTCAGGATGGATCTGAAGTAGTTCCCTATCTGGCTTTGAGACCATTGCTAAGAACTGTGGCTCCATCCGTTCGGGCTGCTTGCGTACCGTTTGCGCCATCATGGTCAGAATCAGCCTCCGTACCAACGCAGGTTTGCCAGGCAAAGTCCAGGATCCCCGTGCTCATCGTAACCTAGCATGCGACCACCGCCCAACTTGATTTGTCGGGCACTTTCATCGGCTGATATCATTCCTATTTAATCCCTCTTTTTCAAGATACCAAGGCAATATACCAACAACATGATACCGGCTGTAGACACCTAAGTGTTATCTAGTTAGGCTATTCATTTATAGTTGGCAAGTTGCAGAACAATTATTGATCTCAGAAAGCAAAATGTTGGCGAGTGTCGCCATATAGATTTCTCCCATCCGGATTATAGAGGAGGGAGGATCTTAAGCGAGCGTGCTTTATATATTGCCTGGGTTCGGTTCCTAACACCAAGCTTGCTATAGATCCGGCGATTGTGTCCCTTTACTGTATCCAACGCCAGAAAAAGCTGGTCGCCAATTTCGCGATTCGTGTATCCTTCGGCAATCAACTGCAATACTTCTAACTCGCGTGGGCTTAATGGCTCTATGAGCGGTTGTCGAGATTGTGCGTCACGGCCAAGTTTCTCCTCAACTTCGATGACAACCTTATGTATCGCTAAAGAGCTAATCGGTTTTACCAGGCTTCGGCCAAGCTCCAGGTTCATTCGGGCGCTTTCGAAATTTCCTGTGTCTGACTGCAGGCCGGCTAGAATAACATTGAGTATGCCGCTCGGTGGCGTTTTCTTCCAACCATTTTTAGCCAGATAGTCAAGCGTTTCAGCGCACAAACGGATCCCTTCATCTGTTTTGCCCAACTGCTGGTAAAGTGTGACGATCTGTAATACGGTCGCCGCTGCGCCCAGGTAATTCTCGCTGGCTTTCAACATCTCCAATCCTTCCAACAAAATAGCACAAGCCTGGTCAAACTCCCCAAGCTCCTTATGGGCATAGGCCAATCGATAGCCTGCTGCTCCATGCAACAGCTGCCGTGCTGTTGGATTCGCGTTAGCCGGGATTAAGAAGATCGCTTTTTGAGCGTGCTTTTTTGCCTGTCCTGGTTGTCCGTTGTTCAGAGCCATGGAAGCCTCGATCGTCTCAACCAGGGAGGGAATCACCGCCAATTTCAAGGGCTGCCGGCCATCAGCAGATTCCCTTCCACCCTTCATGGCAATACGAATATCTTTGATATGGTTGGAGAGTACCTCACTTTTCCCACTGAAGACATGAATCCAACAATAGGCCATGCTCAGAGGCGCGCTCTTCCTCGTATATTCGGGGCCCAGGGCATCTAGCAATCTTTTCAGCTCAACAAGATCGCCCTGATGCACAACATCTTGCCAGTGTTCCTCAAGGATTTCGATTTCTCTTGCCATGTCACCCGCTGCCTGAGCGTGACGTATGGCATCGTGAATATATCCTTCGTTTTCATACCATATACTCGCCCGCCGGTGAAGTTCCGGAATTTGCCCACTATTTGCCTGGTTCAGGCGATGCCTTAACAAGTCGGCAAAGAGATGGTGATAACGATACCAACGCCGTTCGTTATCCAGAGGAACCAGGAAAAGATTGGCGGCATCAAGACTCTCCAGAATGATCTCGCTATTTCGCCGATTGGAAGCCGCCCCTCTGTCACTGATTCTTGCCGTTTCGTCAGGAATGCCAAAGCGTACGGCGTCGCACAGTGAAGCATTAAATCGGCGTAGGATTGAGGTTTGCAGCAGGAATTCTTGGGTTCCGGAAGGGCGCTGTTGGAGCACCTCGTCAGCCAGGTAATCCTGTATGTAATGGTCACTGCCTGTGAATCTACTGACAAAGTCGGCGACTTCTTCATCTCGCTCAAATCCTTTTATCGAGAGCGCGGCCAACTGCAAGCCTGCAATCCAACCCTCGGTGCGCGA
>JAACFF010000222.1 GCA_009937635.1 Chloroflexota bacterium | reverse complement strand
ATGTGGTTTCCATGTGATCGTATACTTAGGCATGCTTTCCTTAATCATGGCTTCAACCCGTGATTTCTATCAGTCAGCGTAATTGCTAATAATAGATATTCTCCAGGAATGAATCACGCTGATTTATATGAATAACAAAATGCTTTGAAGTTAGTTTGCAGGAAAAATAGAGCCAGATAATTATTTGTGATGAATGGAGGTGAAAATGGCAAAGTACATCGCCGCCATCGACCAAGGCACCACCAGTACCCGTTGCATGCTTTTCAACCATTCAGGAGGGGTGATCAGCGTTCACCAGCTGGAGCACCAGCAAATCTTCCCCCAACCCGGCTGGGTTGAGCACAACCCGCTGGAAATTTGGGCTCGCACGCAGGATGTCATCCAAGGCGCACTTGATAAAGCGAAAGTCGGTCCAGGAGACATTGCCGCGGTAGGAGTCACCAACCAGCGCGAGACCACCCTCGTCTGGAATCCAAAGACGGGTGATCCCTACTACAATGCTATCGTCTGGCAGGATACCCGCACCAAGGAAATCTGCGACCAGCTGGCCGAGGATGGCGGCCAGGATCGCTTCCGTCCCAAGGCGGGTCTCCCCCTGACTACCTACCACTCCGGACCAAAGTGCAAATGGATCCTCGATAACGTTGCTGGTGTCCGCCAGGCTGCCGGCCGGGGCGAAGCGCTCTTCGGCAATATCGATACCTGGGTGATCTGGTGGCTGACCGGAGGACCCAATGGCGGCGCTCACGTCACCGACGTCTCCAACGCCTCGCGCACCTTGCTGATGAATCTCGAAACCCTGGACTGGGATGACGAGATATTGGAGGCCATGGACATCCCCCACCAGATGCTCCCCAAGATTGTCCCTTCCAGCGATCCGGAAACCTGGGGCGCCACGCTCAAAGGTGGCCCTTTCGGGGACTCGATCCCCGTCTGCGGTGACCTGGGAGACCAGCAGGCGGCCCTCTTCGGGCAGACTTGCTTCGAGCCAGGCGAGGCCAAGAACACCTATGGTACGGGCTGCTTCATGCTGCTCAACACGGGCACCACCCCGGTCCCTTCCGAAAGCGGGCTGCTCACTACGCTGGGCTACCAGATGGGAAATGAACCTGCCGTTTACTGCCTGGAGGGCTCCATCGCCGTCACCGGTGCGCTGGTCCAGTGGCTGCGTGACAACCTTAATTTCTTCGAAAACTCGGCCGACGTAGAAGTCTTTGCCAGAGAAGTAGAGGATTCTGGCGGCATCTACTTCGTTCCAGCCTTCTCGGGCTTGTTTTCACCTTATTGGAAATCTGATGCCCGCGGGGTGATCGTCGGCATGACCCGCTACATCAACAAGTACCACATTTCCCGTGCCGCCCTGGAAGCTACCGCCTATCAGACTCGCGAAGTACTGGACGCCATGAAGGCTGACTCTGGGGTCGATCTGACCAGCCTTAAAGTGGACGGCGGCATGGTGCATAACCAGCTGCTGATGCAGTTCCAGGCCGATATCCTGGGTGTGCCGGTCGTACGTCCCAAAGTTTCGGAGACCACTGCCCTGGGCGCTGCCTATGCGGCTGGCCTGGCGGTCGGCTTCTGGGATAACCTGGACAACCTGCGCGCCAACTGGCAGATGGACCAGACCTGGCAATCAGAGATGGACGAATCCCGGCGCGAGGAGCTGCACCGCGGCTGGCTCAAAGCGGTCGAACGCACTTTCGATTGGGTTGAATAATTTTTTTGTCATCGCGAGGAGCGTTCTTTGCGACGAAGCGATCTCCAACTCTGTCAGGAGATTGCCACACTGCGCTGCGCTACGTTCGCAATGACAATTCATAATAGAATTTCCAATGAAATCCCGAGCAGCAAGGCTTCAAACCCTACAAGAAAATCCTAAAATCAGCGTCCTGATCATCGGCGCCGGGATCAACGGCATCGGCACCTTCAGGGATTTAGCCCTGCAGGGAGTGAATGTCGTCCTGGTAGACAAAGGCGATTACTGTAGCGGGACCTCCGCCGCCTCCTCCCACATGGTGCACGGCGGCATCCGCTATCTTGAGAATGGGGAATTTCGCCTGGTGCGGGAGGCCGTCCAGGAGCGTAACCGCCTGCTGGAAAACGCTCCCCACCTGGTCAAGCCTTTGCCCACCACCTTTCCGATCTTCAAATGGTTCTCTGGCTTGTTCAACGCCCCACTGAAGTTCCTGGGGCTTTTAGATCGACCTGCCGAGCGCGGCGCGATCGTGATCAAATTAGGCATGCTCCTTTATGATTACTACACTCGCCGGCAAAAAACTGTTCCCCAGCATGTTTTCAGAAACAAAAAAGAATCGACCTCCCTATTCCCTGCCATAAACCAGGAGGTCATTTTCACCGCCACCTATTATGATGGCGCCATGCCCTCACCCGAGCGGATCGCGGTTGAACTGATCCAGGACGCCGTGGCAGCCAATGAGCACGCCATCCCCTTAAACTATGTCTCACTGCAGTCTGCTGGTGGCAAAACAGTCACCCTTAAAGATGAAATCGCCGGGGATACATTCCGGTTAGAACCAAAAATCCTGATCAATGCCGCCGGCCCCTGGATCGACCTGGTCAACCAATCTATGGGTAGGGAGACAAAACTCATCAGCGGCACCAAGGGATCCCACCTGGTCTTGGATCATCCAGAACTGCGTCAGGCGATTGGAGAAAATGAGTTCTTCTTCGAAAACGAGGATGGGCGCATTGTGCTGATCTTCCCCCTACTGGATAAAGTCATGATCGGTACCTCGGATATCCGCGTCGATGATCTAGAACACATAGCCATTACCGAGGCAGAGATAGACTATTTCTTTGCCTTGATCGGGCGTGTTTTTCCCTCGATCCAGGTCGAGCGATCCCAAATTGTTTACACCTTTTCCGGTGTCCGCCCCCTCCAGCGTACCGAGGGCGGAGCCACGGGACAGATCAGCCGCGATCACATCGTCCAGGTCACCGAACCCAACGAAACAATACATATTCCCGTGCTCTCCCTGGTCGGTGGTAAATGGACTTCATTCAGAGCTTTCTCTGAACAGGCCGCCGACCAGGTCCTCGACCGGCTTGACATTACTCGCAAGATTCCGACTGCAGACCTCCCCATTGGCGGAGGTAAAGACTACCCGAGTGAATCTGCGGTAAAAGAGGTTTATCTAAACGAACTGCATGAGAAGTATGAGCTCGAACTTCCCCGCATAGAGCAGTTGTTTGAGACCTATGGAACTGGTGTAAAAGGTATGTTGGAGAAGTACGGCGCCGAGCTCGCAACCATGATCGAGTCCACCCCAGAGATCAGCTTGGGTGAGATTAAGTACATTCTGACACACGAAGATACCCTTCATCTGGACGATCTCATCCTGCGCCGCACGATGCTCGGCAAGCTCGGCAGAGTTACCAAAGCTGGCCTCCATGAGATCGCCCAGATTTGCAGAGAAACTCTGGGTTGGTCTGATCGAGAAATGCAGCAGGAGATTGAACGGTTTGCAGATATCCTGAGAGATAAACACAAGATGGATTTAAATACGTTTATTGGTGGATAAGCGCCACTCAGGTTGCCAGACGTTCCTTTCCGGACAAATAACTTTGGTGAATAGAATTATTGACAAGTATAATTATTCAGTAAGAGCAAATTCTCGATGAGGATTTGACCATTGTGGGCTCAAATCAGCCTCTCTGCTCGAAGACAATATCAAATTCCAAATAATCAATGGAGAAAAGCATTCCGCTCAAAGAATCTAAACCTGGCAGCGCGTTTCTAGGTGTGATTGGCCGCACGAACTTGCAATGTTAATCAAAGGATTGCCATTACTGGAATCACTGCCAATTCTTTAGAACGAAAGAAAAAAGGAGATTAATCATGAGTACAGATGATAAGATTCAACGATCCGTCCTGCCCGTCCCGGAGGTGAAGCACGTTGGTCTGACGACCTACGACGCCAAGGATCCAGAAACCAAGTTCCCGCCGATCCGGGATATCCGCCCCCCGAAAGGCGCGCCCAACGTACTGGTCATCCTGATTGACGATGTCGGCTTTGGCGCAAGCAGTGCCTTTGGCGGTCCCGTCAACACCCCGGCGGCCGAGCGGCTGGCACAGAACGGATTGAAGCTCAATCGTTTCCACACTACCGCGCTGTGCTCGCCCACCCGCCAGGCGCTGCTCACCGGACGCAATCACCATTCAGTGAACATGGGCGGTATCTGCGAGATGGCAACCTCGGCGCCTGGCTACACCTCGGTGCTGCCAAAGGACAAGGCGCCGCTGGCCATGACGCTCAAACTCAACGGCTACGCGACGGCACAATTCGGCAAATGTCACGAAGTGCCAGTCTGGCAAACCAGCCCGATGGGCCCATTCGATTCCTGGCCCAGCGGTGGCGGCGGGTTCGAGTATTTCTACGGCTTCATCGGCGGAGAGGCCGACCAGTACTATCCTGGAATATACGAAGGCACGATACCGGTAGAGCCGGATAAAACCCCCGAGCAAGGCTACCATTTCACCGAGGACATGACCAACAAGGCAATAGCATGGGCGCGTCAACAAAAAGCACTCATGGCTGATAAGCCCTTCTTCATTTATTACGCGCCCGGCGCCACCCACGCCCCGCACCACGTACCTAAGGAATGGATCGAAAAATACAAAGGTAAATTTGACGGCGGTTGGGACAAACTGCGCGAAGAAATTTTTGAACGCCAGAAGCAGCTGGGTGTGATCCCCTCTGACGCCGTCCTCACCAAACGGCCAGATGAAATCCCTGCCTACGAAGACATGCCCGAGGAGCTCAAACCCATTCTGGCCCGTGAGATGGAGACCTACGCCGGGTTTCTCGAGCACACCGACCATCAAATTGGCCGGCTGATCGATGCTCTGGAGGACCTGGAAGTCCTCGACGACACGCTGATCTACTACATTATCGGCGACAACGGCGCCTCCGCTGAAGGAACGCCAAATGGCTGCTTCAATGAGATTGCTGTGCTTAACGGTATGGGTACGATCGAAACGCCTGAATTCCTGATGAGCAAAATCGACGATTTCGGCGGGCCGGAAGCCTCCAACCACTACGCGGTGGGCTGGGCGCACGCCATGGATACCCCTTATCAATGGACCAAGCAGGTCGCCTCACACTGGGGCGGCACTCGCAACGGCACGATCGTGCACTGGCCAAACGGCATCCAGGCCAAAGGCGAGATCCGGTCACAGTTCGGTCACGTGATTGATATCGCCCCGACGGTGCTCGAGGCCGCGGGAATCCCTGCGCCGACGATCGTGAACAGCATCCAGCAGGCGCCTCTCGAGGGCATCAGCATGCTTTATGCTTTCGACGATGTCGATGCGGCGGAACGGCACGAGACCCAGTATTTCGAGATGTTCTGCAATCGCGGTATCTACCACAAGGGTTGGACGGCGGTGACCCGGCACGGCGTGCCCTGGGTCGGCGCCTACGAGCGCGCCTTCGACGAGGACGTCTGGGAGCTGTACGACACCAACACCGACTGGACACAGTCGAAGGACCTGGCAAAGGAAAATCCGGAAAAGCTCGCTGAACTGCAGCGTTTATTCCTGATCGAAGCGACCAAGTACAATGTTCTCCCGCTCGACGATCGGTCGTTTGAGCGTTTCAATTCTGACATCGCCGGCCGGCCGCAGCTGATCAAGGGCAAGTCGCAAATGCTGTTTGGCGGCATGCATCGTCTGCAAGAACACGTGATTCTCCAGACGCATAATAAATCGTATTCGTTGACCGCTGAGGTCGAGGTGCCAGAATCTGGTGCCAATGGCGTCATCGTTTCCCTGGGCGCAGGAATCGGCGGCTGGAGCCTCTACGCCAAGGACGGCAAGCTCAAGCACTGCTACAACTTCTTTGGCATCGAGAATTACTTTGCTGAGGGCCAGCAGGCGATCCCCGCAGGCAAGCATCAGGTACGCATGGAGTTCGCCTACGACGGCGGTGGACTGGCCAAGGGGGGCAGCGTCTCGTTGTATGTGGACGGGAAAAAAGACGGCGAGGGCCGCGTGGACATGACTGTGCCGATGCTTTTCGGTACTGATACCTGCGACGTTGGTAAGGACGCCGGCTCGTCCGTCTCTCCGGACTACGGTTCGAAAGACAACGAGTTCAGCGGCACAGTGAATTGGGTGCAGATGGACATCGATGAGAAGGCCGAGGATCTCGATCACCTGATCACGCCCGAGGAGCGCTACAAGGTCGCAATGGCGCGGCAGTAGAAGCAGTCAAGGGATTGGTAGTCGCACAACGGAAGTTATCCGGCGATTGCCAATCCCAATATCAAATAGAAGGGGGGCTCAATAACTCGCCGCGTTGGTTAGTGCCGCTGCCGTCAATCCGGCGATCAAATCCAGCTTTATCCAGCCTAATTTTTAGCTTGGCATCCATACAATAAACGGAATAAATCTGGCTATGCCACTCGGTGTATCCCCAGCGTTCATATTTATTCGACTCCAATTTAAACGTTTTCCTCATTCCCCTGCCAGCGGTATCTGGCCCACCAGCTGAACCACGGCGCTGACAAGAAAGGATTGCGGCCATACTTACTGCCTCATATGGAGGATTGTAAGGAATAAGAAAGTCAACCAAATCATATAATGTAAATGTAACCTTGTTATCGTGTAAAAAATCACTATACTTGGTAAACATAAATCAGTATAAACAGGATCGGCTGAACGATGCAGCGGAAAGTGCGAACCTGCCAGTTCTGAAGATAATTAATATTGTGAGTTTGTGTAAAGTCACTTGCTCAAGGAAAAAATAAGTATAGAATAAATCAGGTAAATCTTTACCAGCTATCTCCGAAACGAAGTCGTAGGTGCGAGGTCTGCCTGTCATTTAAGAACAAAACCAGAAGAAGGAGCAAATTCAATGAGCGAAAAAGACAAGATCCAGCGGGAGATCCTCCCTAATCCAGATCAACCCCACACCGGGTTGATCACCTATGATGCCAAAGACCCAGATACTAAGTTTCCGCCGATCGAGCCACTGCGCCCACCCAAGGGTGCTCCCAATGTGCTTATCGTATTACTCGATGATGTCGGTTTTGGCGCTTCGAGCGCCTTTGGCGGCCCAGTCCTTATGCCCACAGCCGAGCGGCTGGCCGAGACCGGCCTCAAATACAATCGTTTTCATACCACTGCGCTGTGTTCACCGACGCGCCAGGCCTTGCTTACCGGGCGTAACCACCATACGGTAGGCATGGGCGGCATCACCGAAATAGCAACCTCAGCTCCGGGTTACAATTCCATCCGGCCGAACACCTGCGCGCCGCTGGCTGAAACCCTGAAACTCAATGGTTATTCAACAGCCCAGTTTGGCAAGTGCCATGAAGTGCCCGTGTGGGAGACCAGCCCAATGGGCCCCTTCCAACAATGGCCTACTGGCAGCGGCTTTGAGTACTTTTACGGCTTCATTGGCGGGGAGACCAACCAATATTTTCCTGCGATTTATGAGGGCACCACGCCCATCGAAGTAGAAAAAACTCCCGAAGAAGGCTACCACTTCACAGAGGATTTGACCGACAAATCCATTCAATGGGTCCGCCAACAAAAGTCGTTGATGCCTGATAAGCCCTTCTTTATGTACTGGGCGCCGGGTGCCACACACGCTCCCCACCACGTCCGCCCCGAATGGGCAGACAAGTACAAGGGCAAGTTCGATCAGGGTTGGGACGAGCTGCGCGAGCAGACTTTCGCCCGGCAGAAGGAAATGGGTGTGATCCCGCAAGATGCGCAGCTCACCAAGCGGCATGAAGAGATACCCGACTGGGATGAAATCTCTGATGAGATGAAGCCAGTTTTGACACGCCAAATGGAAATCTATGCCGGATTCTTGGAGCACACCGATACCCACCTGGGGCGCTTAATTGACGCTTTAGAAGATCTGGAGATCCTTGATGACACGTTGATTTACTACATCATCGGCGACAATGGGGCTTCTGCCGAAGGTTCATTGCAGGGCACTTTCAACGAGATGATCCCGCTCAGCGGCGCTGGGCAGTTGGAGACCCCCGAATTCCTGATCGAACGTCTCGACAAGTTAGGCGGTCCCGAATCCTTCAACCACTATGCTGTCGCCTGGGCGCACGCCATGGACACCCCCTACCAGTGGACCAAGCAGGTCGCCTCGCACTGGGGTGGCACACGCAATGCGACCATCGTCCACTGGCCGCGCGGCATCCAGACCCAAGGCGAAGTGCGATCACAGTTCCATCACGTAATCGATGTGGCACCGACCATTTTGGAGGCCGCAGGACTACCCGAACCAGTTATCGTCAACAGTGTGCAGCAAAAGCCGTACGAAGGGGTCAGCATGGCCTACAGCTTCGAGGATGCGGAGGCTCCGGACCAGCACGAGACTCAGTACTTTGAGATGTTTGGCAACCGGGGTATTTACCATAAGGGCTGGACTGCAGTCACCCGGCACCGCACGCCCTGGCTGACCGGCGCGGCCGAACTGCCAGCTTTTGATGATGACAATTGGGAACTGTATGACACCAATACAGACTGGAGCCAGGCTAATGATCTGGCCCAAGAGCATCCGGATAAACTACACGAGCTCCAGCGTTTGTGGCTGATCGAGGCTGTACGCTACAACGTTCTGCCCTTGGACGATCGCTTCGCCGAGCGTGGCAACCCCGGCTTGGCTGGTAGGCCTGAATTGCTCAGAGGCAACCGGCAGTTGCTCTTTGGCGGGATGGGTCGGCTGACCGAAGGGTCGATCCTCAACACCAAGAACAAATCGTTCGCGGTCACCGCTGAGGTGGTCGTACCCGAAAGTGGGGCGGAGGGTGTTATCATCGCCCAGGGCGGTATTACGGGCGGTTGGAGCCTGTACGCTATGGGTGGAAAACCAAAGTACTGCTACAATTTTTACGGGGTGCAATACTACTATGTCGAAGGCCAGAAAGAGATTCCAGCCGGCCAGCACCAGGTGCGAATGGAGTTCGCATACGACGGTGGTGGCCTGGCAAAGGGTGGCCTGGCGACGCTCTACCTGGACGGCGATAAGATTGGCGAGGGTCGTGTAGAACATACCGAGCCTATTCTCTTCTCCGCTGACGAGACTTGCGACCTTGGCTATGAAGCTGGCTCTCCCGTATCGGAGGACTATGGCCCAAGGGGTAATGAGTTCACCGGCGAGGTGAACTGGGTCCAGATCGATCTGGGCGAGGATGCTCAAGATGCCGATCACTTCATCGACTCGGATGAACGTCTGCGCGTTTATATGGCGATTCAGTAAGATAGATTGGGTGAATAGGACTGGCAGTGCTGTTAGCACTGCCAGTCCTAGGAAAAAAGCATCGCAATGGAGAAAATTCTATGGGCAATAGTAAACCGAATATCCTTTTCTTTCATATTGATAACGTAAGCCAAGGAGACTTTGGTTGTTATGGGGGAGCTTTTGCACTCGGAGCGAAAACCCCGCACATCGATCAATTCGCAGATGAAAGCTTGCTGCTGACCAACTACAATGTCGAAGCACAATGTACCCCGACTCGATCAGCATTGATGACGGGTCGCCACCCGGTTCGCACCGGCTGCATCACCGCCATGCCGGGTTCAGGATTGGTAGCCTGGGAGTTGACGATCGCTGACCAATTAAAGGAACTTGGATACCGCAATGCTATTTATGGTAAATGGCATTGCGGAGAAGAGGAGGGCCGCTATCCAACCGACAAAGGTTTTGACTACTGGTATGGCATCAACGGTTCTTGGGATGCGGCTTTGTGGCCTCAGGACAAATGGTTCCAAAGAGAAGACTTTGAGCCTGAATATGTTATTGAATCAAAGGGCAGCGGTGATTTGCGAGAAATCAAAGTACTGGACGCTGAGGTCCGCAGTAATATCGATCTT
>JAACFF010000221.1 GCA_009937635.1 Chloroflexota bacterium | reverse complement strand
TTTGGATCGATCGGCGCCGCCGATGCGGCTGTATGAGAAGGCGAAGCGCCTGGGGGTTTGGAACCCGAGCGAGATTGATTTTGAGCAGGATGCGCGAGATTGGGCAATGTTGTCTCCTGATGAGCAGGAGCTGATGCTGCGCTTGACGTCGATGTTCCAGGCGGGAGAAGAAGCGGTGACGGTGGATCTGCTGCCGCTGATCATGGTTATCGCCAAGGAGGGGCGGCTGGAAGAGGAGATGTTTCTGACGACGTTTCTCTTCGAGGAGGCGAAACATACCGACTTCTTCAGCCGCATGCTGCAGGAGGTGGTGGGACAAACGGCCGATTTGAGCCGGTTTCATTCGCCGGATTACCGCACCATTTTCTATGAGGCGCTGCCGCAAACGATGGGCGTGTTGCTGTCTGATCATTCTGCTGCGGCGCAAGTACGGGCCTCGGTTACTTACAACATGATTGTGGAAGGGGTGTTGGCGGAGACGGGATACCATGGTTATTTCACGGTGCTGGACCAACGTGGGATTATGCCGGGGGTGCGGCGGGGGATCACACTGCTCAAGCAGGATGAATCGCGACATATCGCCTATGGCATTTTCCTGATTTCGCGGCTGCTGGTGGGCGATGTCAGCCTGTGGGAGCTGGTGCAGTCGGAGATGAACCGTCTGCTTCCCGTTGCCCTGGCTGTGGTGGGTGAGGTGTTTGAGCGCTATGATCCCATGCCCTTTGATCTCTCGCCGGATGTGTTTATCGATTTTGCCTTGAACCAGTTCCAAAAGCGGGTGGAGAGGTTGGAGAAGGCGCGCGGCGCGTCGTTAGAGGCGGTTTACCGGGTGACGCAGCAGGTGATCGAGAATGACGACGGATAGGCGCGGAGTTGCCGAGCGGCTTAGGACACGGCGATAATCCGAAAATGCATTTCCCCTTCAGGCGCGGTGACGGTGATCGCGTCGCCGACGGCGCGATCAAGCAGGGCACGCCCCAGTGGGGATTCATTTGATATGCAGCCTTCACAGGGATTGGCTTCGGCGCGACCGACAATCGTGTAGGTTTCCAGCGGCTCTCCATTCGCCTGGAGGGCGACCGTATTGCCCAGGCGGATTTTGCCATCCACCTCACCACGCTGAATGATTATTGCATCGCCTAGCATATCGTCCAGTTCCAGGATGCGGTTCTCCAGCAAGGCCGCTTCATCGCGCAGCATCAGATATTCCGTATTGTCTATGCTGTCTCCACCTACGCGGGAATCATACAGCTGTTCCGCTAACTCCAATCGCTTTTCTTTCAAGCGAGCCAGCGTAACTTCTAGTTTGGCGAAGCCCTTTTCGGTCATGTACATCGTGTCATTGGACATCTAAAGTGTGCTCCAAAAGGTTCGGGATCTTAAGTTGGGATTCCCAGAAATCGCCCGCTATTCCTGCACCACACTGTTAATATTGTTCTTGGTAGTTGTAGTCATCGTAGACCTCATAGGGGTCGTCATCTGACTTCTGATCGAAGTCGTCAGTCCAATACAGCTCCAAGGGATCTATATCCACAACCTCTAGCTTGGTGCCGCATTCGTGGCAAGTAACCAGTTGACCCAAACCAGGCTGTGTCCGAAAATATATTCTTGAATCACATTCCACACACCAGGTGACCGTCGCTTTTCTTTGCCTGTTAGCCATGGAAATCTCTCCTACTGCTTGATACGGGCAATCTAACCCAGAACAGACATCTACCACGCTTGCTCTCTGTTGCGTATTATATTCATGCTATTTTTGTGGGAGATCAGTCAAATGACCCATTCTGGCCTACAACAAATGACGTACGTTAAATTAGCTATTCAAAAAGGGAAGAGGCCACCTTCTCGGTGGCCTCTTCAAAGCTAGCCCAAGTAGCAAGGCTAGCGTCCTATAATGCCGGTCCGGTGACGTCCTTGTGCAGCCGATACCAGATACCCCGACCACCGGTACGATCGATCCGACCGGTCCTGCTCTTGTGTGACTGCTCTGCCAGGCAGCGTTTTGACTGATAGACACATGATACAAGAAAATCTGCTGCTGCGCATCGGCGGAATGACGTATTGGTTAGTTTCTTATGGAGCGGCAAAGATGTAAAATGGGTGTATGCGAGACGAGATGAGCGAGACAAGTCAAGAAGAGGACGCGGGTGTGACGGGAGAGGCGCCCATGGGGTTACTGGCCAATCTACCCTGCCTGGCCTATCGATGCCTCCTGGACGAACAGCATACGATGTTATTTGTGAGCCAAGGCTGCGTCGTGTTAACCGGTTACCAAGCAAGCGACTTGCTGGGCCAAGGAGCGGCAAGATACCGGAACCTTGTTCTCCCAGAAGAGAGGCCCGGTCTATTCCGTGAGATCAATTTGGCCGTAAAAGCGAAGCGACGTTATCGCCATGTTTATCGTATTCGTACGGCCGATCAGCGGGAACGGTGGGTTAGGGAAGAGGGCAGCGCCGTTTATGGAGCAGACGGGTCAATCAAATTCTTGCAAGGGATCGTTACCGATCATGGCGAGCAGATGGCAGAGTTTGATCTGCTGGAGCAGCGTGTCGCCGATCGCACGCGCAGATTGACGGCGTTATATGACATATTGGAGGCGGCTGCAGAAGGCGCCAGTACGCAGAAGACGGTTGCTCGCATTTTGGAGCGGGTTTTAAAGGCAATTGGTGTGAAGGCGGGAGCTATCCATCTTCTAGATGGTAGAGGAGAACAACTACAGCTCGTAGCCCACCATGGCTTTTCCGAAGATCTGTTAAGAGAAATCAACATGCTTTCCTTGCAGGAGAGCCCGCTGGCGGGATGGGTTGTGCGCCATGGCGATCCGCTGTTCATTCCGCACTTAATCGAGGATTCTCGGGCTTCTTCATTGGCTGCGCGCGGTTCTGATGGCGCGTACGCGGGCATACCTATTTCGGCCTCGGAACAATTTTTTGGCGTGCTCTCCGTGCTCTCGGACGACGCTCCTCGTTTCACGGTGCAGGAAGAGATAGATCTACTGGTCTCGGTTGGCGAGCAAATAGGCGTTGTGATCGAGAATGCACATTTGCGCCGGCAGGCGGAACAATTGATGATCATCGACGAGCGCAACCGGCTGGCGCGAGAATTGCATGATTCCGTAACCCAATCCCTGTATAGTGTGACCTTATTTGCAGAAGCAGGCCGGCGCATGGTAGCGGCCGGCGAGTATGATCAGGCGATTGCCTATTTAGGCGATGTTTCGGAAACCAGCCGCCAGACGCTGAAGGAGATGCGTCTATTGGTCCATAGATTACGGCCGTCCCTGTTGGCAAAGGAGGGATTGGTCCGCGCGCTGCAGCACCGGCTGAATGCCGTGGAGGGACGTGTTGGCATTGACCATCGACTGGTTGTGGAAGGCGATCTGAATTTAACACCTGCGCTAGAAGAGGCGCTCTATTACATCGCCCAAGAAGCCTTGAATAATGCCCTTAAGCATGCTGACGCAAGCGAGGTGATGGTGGAACTTCGCGGGCATGAAGGGGGGGATATTGAATTAAAGATCATTGATAATGGATGTGGTTTTGATCCCCTTCTGGTAGCCGAGGCGGGCGGTTTAGGGTTGACCAGCATGCGCGAACGTGCTGATATGTTTGGAGGTGAGGTCGGCTGTAAATCTGCGCCAGGGCAAGGTGCTGTCATCTGCGCAACTTTTCCGTCGAGCCAGAAGCTATTCGCCGATGCTCATTTCCCGGATTATTCCTAGAGGTGGCGATGATGGATAAGATTCGAGTTTACCTGGCAGATGATCATGAGCTGGTACGCCGGGGACTAATTGCATTGTTAGCGACCGAAGAGGGTATCACTGTTGTGGGGACGGGCGCTGACGGCGTAGAAGCAGTCCAACATGTCGAGGAATTGAAACCAGATGTCATATTACTCGATCTGCAAATGCCTCGTAAAAATGGACTTGAAGCTATCGACGAGATAAAGGGGAACAATCCCGACGCGCGTATTTTGGTCTTAACCAGCTTTAGCGATGACGATAAAGTGTTTGCGGCCGTTCAGGCGGGTGCTCTTGGCTACCTTTTGAAGGATTCTTCTCCGCAGGAACTGATCCAGGCGATCAATGACGTTCATGCGGGCAACCCATTTCTCGATCCGGAAATCGCCTTGAAGGTCATCCAGGAGTTAAACCGACCGCTGGCAAATCGGGTTCCGACAGAAGATCCGCTTACGCCACGCGAGATTGAAGTTTTGCGTATGGTGTCGCGCGGGCTAACTAACAATGATATAGCGGAAAAACTGGTTGTTAGCGAACGCACGGTGCGTACCCATATCAGCAATATTCTTGGGAAACTTCATCTGGCCAACCGCACGCAAGCAGCACTCTATGCGCTACGTAAAGGTATAGCCGACCTTGACGTGGAGTAAGCAGCCTTACGCAAATGGGAATAATTCAGGCATAGTCGCCGGCTGGTTTTCGAAAAGCAGTTCGGTAGCGCCGGGAATGGCATTAGCGACTTCGCGGTGAATGATTATTTTCCCATCTAGCACACCGCGAATCGCGGCAATGATGTCGGCGGACAGGGGATCTTTCAGTAAGAATCCGCGGACGCCCTCGCGGAAAACATCTACAACCCGGTTGCTGTAATCGTGGTCGGTCAAAATAATGATCTGCGATTTTGGTGATGAGCGCCTGACTGCGCGGACCATTCCAATGCCATCTTTGCTTGCCGACATCATATCCAAAATAATGACGTCGGGCTGCAAGGTGTGCGCCATTTTAACGGCCGATTCGAAATCATGACCATCACCAACGACTACGATATCTGACTCTGTTTCGATGAGTGCTCGTAGCGCATTGCGTACCGAGGGGTGGGCATCAATAATAAGAATGGTCGTTGTATCGAGCATTTTTCTTCCTATAAGCAAAACTCCATGGCTTTGCGAGGTGTCAGCATAGCGTGCCGAACTTCGCTAATCGTCGTATTCATTATAGTCATCGTACTCATCGCTACTGTCTAAGGGGTCGTCGTCGTATACCCAATCTAGCATCAAGGGGCGGACGTAGGCCACTTCTAGTTTGGTTCCACACTCGGCGCAAGTTACGACAAACCCTATGCGGGGCATGACTTCAAACATAACGTCACAAGAGCATTCTGGGCATTCCGCTACGAGGGAGTCTATCCTGCTGATCGGCATCTGCTTTCTCCTAGTGTAAAGGCGATGATATTTAGAATTGTCTATAAATAAAGTGATAGCGCAAATTATAAAGCGCTACTCACATTTTGTGGCAAATTGGCGCCAAAGGGATCGGTCATTTGACGCGCTTTTGACTACGTCATCTGTATTAGGATGGCGCTATTGGGCGGCTTTGTAGGGCGATATCGTTCTACAGTTCAATGATTCGGACGCAGATGAATGCGGATGACGGGGATCTGTCAAATGTTCCGCATTTATCAGTTAAAACTGTGTCCGGTTTTTCTCCTAGAGAGCACTTATGGCTGCTTCGTATTGGGCAGCCAAGAGCAGGTGTTCGCGAGTGATACGGCCGTCGATGGGCAAGCCGAGGCGCTCATATTGGTCGGGAGGGGCGTCGTTGGCTTGCATCAGATCGAGCAGAAGGCGGATCATGCGCCGCTCGATGGTTTCGTCGACGATGGGCTTTTCTTGCGCGGGATCGTTTTTCAAGTCGAAGAGCAGGGAGCCTAGTTTGAAGGGGTTGAACCAGGGGCGGGCCCCTATCTGCATGGTGCGGCAGCCCTTGGTGAAGGAGAAGGGTTCGGCCAGGCGAATGTCTTGCAGCTCCTCGACGCCGAAATGGCCGCGCATGTGGGTGGGCATGAGGGTGTATTCGTATAGTGGTGAATTTTCAGGAGTTTTGCAGGCGCGCATGTAGACGAAACGGCCGTCGGTGACGTTGACGTGCCCGCCGTGCGCGCCGAAGAGGACGGCTTCGCGCAGGGGCCCGTCGTGGGTAATGGTTTCTTTGAGCGGCGCGCCTTGCATGTCGGACGGCCGTTCGACGCCAAAGAACTCCAGCAGGGTGGGCGCGAAATCAATCATCTGCACCAGGCTGTCGCGGCGCTCGCCCTGCTGCCGGCTGCGCGGATCCCAGATGTAGAGCGGCGTGTGGACGGTTTCGTTGTACCAGGGCTGGATGTTTTTGGCCCACCAATCATGTTCGCCGAGCAAGTAACCATGATCGGTGCAGACGATGAGCATCGTGTCGCGCCACATGTCTAGTTCATCCATGACGTCGAGCACTTTGCCCAGGTTGTGGTCGCACATGCTCAGCAGGGCGGCATACTGCATGCGCATATGCTCGACCACTTCAGGTGGTTGGTTGACGCGCGTATAATCGGGCCAGTCGAAATGCGGGCCGTCGTAGTCGTGGGGGTAGAGATCTTTATATTTCTGCTGCGTGAAGAAAGGCTCGTGCGGGTCGAATTCCTCGATCTGCAGGAACCAGTTGTCTGCCTGGTGATTGGTATGCATGAATTGTAGGCCGTTGGCGAAGGTTTGGCTTTGTGGCTGGTCCGCTTCACCGGGCATGTAAGCGCGGTTGATCCAATCCTGTTTCCAGGTGGGGCTTTTGTCTTGCTTTAAGTCATCGGGTGGAGGGTCGGGGACGACGTGCGCTTTCCACGCATCTCCTTCCTGGCCGCGCGAGAATTCCCAGGTGTTGTAACGGCCGTGATAGGTTGCCCCGCCATCTTCCCAATAATGATGATGGTCGCTGACCAGGTGCGTATAGACGCCGTTGTTTTTCAAAATCTCGGGCATGGAATCGTCAAAAGGCTCCAGAGGCCCCCAACTGCGATGTAGAAAATTATAGCGCCCGGTGTGTAGTTCACGCCGGGCGGGCATGCAGGGCATGCTGGCCGCGTAACAGTTGTCAAAGGTCACAGCTTGCTGCGCCAGCCGACGAAAATTAGGGGCATGGACCCACTCCCCACCATAGGGAGGCAGGAAACGGCGGTTAAGGGTATCGAAGAGGATCATAATTGCTTTCATGGATGGGGATCCTTAGGTATCAGGTTACAGGTGACAGGTGACAGGTTTCAGGTGATAGGTTTCGGGTGTCAGGAATCATACTGTTGATCGTATAGCGAATCCTATGGCTGATCAAATTTATTGTCCTGACGCCTGACCCCTGACGCCTGACCCCTCAAAGTCGGGGGTTGCATTGACTGCCTGTTCCAGTTTTACGGCCGTCAACGATTGCTGCGCGAGATACAGATCATTCTCAACAACCGCGGCAGCGTCTCTTTTGTGGGTGAATTGCAGATTGGAACGTTGGTGGGAGGATTACAGTTAAATGTCGACAATGTGGCGCCATTGCTGCAAGATAGCGCTTATGTGGGATTGAAAGCGTAGATGACGGCCCTTATCCATTAGCCAGTTTTAAAATCGCCTTTTCTAAATCGCAATTATTGGCGATAATAGGGCAAGGTTCTGAATACAAAAAGTTGCCAGCTCTCTGTGTTCACATAGATCGTCCTTGCATCTGCATTGGAAAAGTTGGCAACTTCGCTCAGGATTTTGACAGAGGATGCCCGGCACATTTTTGCGAGGAGAAAAATGGCCCATGTTTCCCACAAACTGTCCAATTCTTTAGAAGGGGCGCTAGCCGGGGGCGGTGATCCCGCTACCTCGCCGCTTTATGTCTTTGGCCCGTTCCTAAAGCTGATCGTCGTCGCGGGGGTGGCGCAAGTTACCTTTGGGGCCAGCGTGTGGCTGGTGATTTTCACCATCGCCATGGTCTCGGCCATGTACCGCCTGGTTATGCGCTGGGTGACGGACGGCAGCGGGGGCAGCGGTCTGAGCGAAGAGGAGTTCGGCCCGTGGGCGGTCAAACTCAACGCGGGCATCACTTTCATCGAATACACCTTGACCTTCCTGGTCAGCATCGCCGCCCTGGTCACATTTGTGGCCGACCGGTTCCCTGTGCTCAACGACAGTTTCTTATTCCTGCAATACCGCACCGTGTTGGCTATTGGGCTCAGTATTTTGGTGGGTTGGCTGGTCAATCGCGGCCCCAAGGTGGCAGCGAAGACTTTCGGCCCGGCCACAGGCGCGATTTTGCTGCTGTTGTGGATGATGGTCTTTGCCACGATCTGGAAGCGAGGCCTGCAGCTTCCGCAGCTCAACCTCGAAGCTTTTAGCCCTGAATATCTGCGGTTCACTTTCGGCGGTTTCGCGCGCATCCTGGCCGTGATGACGGGCATCGAGATTTTCGCCAACCTGGTCGCGGCGTATGAAGGCAAGCCGCGGGAGAAGAGCAACAAGGCTTTTGGCAGTTTGCTGATCATCATGGGCACCACGGCCGTAACCATGCTTGTCGTCGGCCCGGCAATCTTCGCTCTCTCCGATCCGACCAATAGTGAAGTTTCAGTCTTCACGCAGACGATGGATCAGCTCTTGCCGCCGCCATGGCCCTGGCTGGGCACCATCGTCGGCGTGGCGGTGCTGCTGTCGGCGGCGGCGGCCAGCGCGCAAGGTTTGCAGAACCTGGCTGTCGGTCTGAAATTTCGCCAATATGTGCCTGCTTTTATCGGGCGTCAAAACCGCTTCGACGTCGCGCCTATGCCGGTGTGGATTGAGATCGGGCTGGTGACCATTTGCTTCTTGTTCTTCGGCACCAGCGAGGAGACCTACCTGGCCATCTACGCTGCGGGCGTGTTTATCTTGCTAAGCATGACGGGTTGGGCGGCGGCGAAGCGTTTGGCCCGCGAGGGAAGGGCAGAACGCTCTGTAGGACATGGTGTTTCGTTGGCAGGAACGGCCGTGGCCGCGCTGCTGACCACAGGTGCGACGGTGATTATTTTCGGCGAGCGTTTCTTCGAAGGGGCGTGGACCTATTTCCTTTTCATCCCCTTGCTCTATCTTATCTTTACCTATTTCCGCAGACGATTGGGCGATCCGACACCAGAAGAAGAGCGAATGGGCTTGATTATGACGGAACGGCGCTATCTGCAAGTCTATCGTGAGGAAACCGTAGATGTCGAGCAGGTAAGCCTTAAACGACTTCTGGTGCCCTTGGACGGTTCAGACCTGGCGGAAAACTCGCTGCCCGTGGCGCAAACGCTCAGCGTGAGCTTCGGCGCGGAGGTGACCTTGCTGACCGTCGACAACGATGGTTCCACTGCGCCACGTTCTGTGACGCCCTTTGCCAGCGGACCGGGTTTTAGCCTCAATGGCGACCATGCCATGTATTTGCAGCATATCGCCGGTCAGTTGAATATGGGCAATGTGCCCACACAAAGCTTCGTTTGCGAGGGACCGGTTGCCCAAGCGATCGGCTCGACCGCCCGCAATGGCCAGGATCTGATTGTGATGAGCAGTAACGGCCGTTCAGGGTTGAAGCGCGTTATGATCGGCAGCGTAGCCAGCAAAGTGGTGCAAACAAGCAGCAAACCGATCTTGCTCTTGAGGCCCAACGACGGCTGGCGGAGTCGCAGCACCGGCTTTAAACGGCTTCTTGTGGCCCTGGACGGTTCCGAATACTCTGAGCGAGTATTGCCCTATGTGCGCTTATTGGCCCGTGAGTTCTCCAGCAGCGTCACTTTGCTGACTGTGCCGTTCGGAGCGCCCTCGGAAACCTACCAGAACCAGATCCAGCATTATCTGGAGGGAGTGGCCGATGAGCTGCGCGGAGATGGCATACAGGTTGACACCCTGGTTGCCGGAAGCGGACCGGCGCGTACTATCGTCAATGTCAGCAAGGATGAGATGATCGATCTAATTATGCTCGCTACGCAGGGACGTGGCGGCTTTGACCGGCTGATGTTGGGCAGCGTGGCTCACCGTGTGATGGAGAATATGCCCTGTCCGCTTTTCCTGGTGCCGATTAATGAGGAGACCACACGCAGTGCGGCGCAGCATGACGGATGATGTCTGATATGGAG
>JAACFF010000220.1 GCA_009937635.1 Chloroflexota bacterium | reverse complement strand
CAGCAATTCATTCTCTGTTACCCCAGGGCGAATGGCTTTTTCTAAATCATAAAGGGCTGCTTCGCAAACGGCCGCGCTCTGGCGCATCAGTTCGATTTCGTCCATCGTTTTGATCTGGCGAGCGCGTTCGATGGGTTCGTCGGCGTCTACGAGATGTAATTGCTGTTGTTGCAAAGCTGTAAAGCCGTAAAAATCAAGCTTGTCCACACCAATCTTTGTTTCCGCGAAGCCCCATTCTTGCAACTGAAGTTTGATGTCGGCAGCCCATTCGTTTGATTTTTCAGCGGCCAAATGTTCTGCAAACCGGGCTTGCCAATAGTAGGCATTACGCACGTCGTCGTAAAATTCTTCAGCGCGGAATTTTGCCTGGGTGAATTCATAAACTATGGGACTGCCCTCGACCGGGACGAGAATGTAATGGGCCAGATTAGTGGCCGTCCACAAAGGCATAATGGCAATACCTGTTGTGTAACGGATGTTGTTGATGTCTGTCAATACCAGCGCGCCAATATCCCGTTTAATCATTTCAGCTTGCGTTTTGTGCAGTCGATCCTTGCGCAACTGTTCTAGATTAACCCCTGATTCAACAAGCGTTTTGTTCATCCCAAAGGCACGTCGATCCTTACGTATCATCAGTATTCCTCCAAAGTTGAAAAATTCCTGGATTTTTGAACTGAATGGCTGGTTTATGTTGTCCGGACCGGGATCAAACTGAATTCCGATGAACCCGTCATAGCCTCCTGGCCATGATTTTTGCAGTTTCATTATAAAGACTATAGGATGGACCAGACAAGGCGTAGACGCCAGCGGCCTGGGCTACGGCCGTGGCCGTTTCCACGTTTTCACCCTCATCATGGAGTATAACGTTAATCTCCTGCGCTTTACAATCGTCAATAAAGGCCATCGTTTGTAAAATACTACCAAACTGGCTCAGGTTTATGTGAATTTGATGCAGGGCTTTGTCGGCGACAAATTGCTTTAAGGCCGCCGGTGGGAAGAGGCTGTAGCCAGCAGCCAGCTTTACAGTCATTTTGCGCGAATCCAGGTACGATTGGATCTGCTTCATGTTATCGGAAACGGCCGTCACATCGCCCATCACAATGTTCTCGATGACTAAGGCATATGGCTTGGCCGCCTGTTCAAGACCGTACAATGCGCCCAGAATTTTGCCCGCGTTGTTGTCATACAAATCCGTGAACCCGCCCTGGATATTCAAGTGAATTGTAAGTTGGGCTTCGTGTACTATGTCCATGAGCCAAGTCTTCACCTGCCGCACATGGGCCTGCAACCGCTCTGCGTTACTGCCTAATGTTCGCTTGTGGTTTAAATGCCCAGTCCAATAACCGATAGCAGCAGCTCTCGCTATGATAGGTTTAATAATGGCGATATTGGTTTTTTCCGCATCTACCAGCAATGGTATGGTTTTCGGCGAAATAGGCGTGTTGAAAGCTTCGGCCAAAACAGTAACAAGTGATTCATGCTGGCTCAGGGCAATTCCATACAAGATTGCCTGACTGACACCAAAACGGAGCGAGGGGGACAACGGCCGTGTAATAGTCACCTGTTCCATCTCCGGTGTGTCTTCTGTAGAATGGCCAGTAATCAACTGACGCCTAGATATGGTTCGAGACGCCCTGTTGGTAGGTGGGTCAAGTGGGGATGAAACCGGACGTGGCTGGGTGTCAGTTTCGGTTAGCTTGTCTACCTGGGCCACCAGCTTTGGAAAAGAATGCAGCGGTTGGTCTTGTAAGAGCGGGGTGACTAGTTGCTTCAGTGTGTTTATTGCAGCAGGGATATCGGCTAATTGGCCGCAAGCGCCCCAGGTGACACAGCCGTTCGTCAAGACAACGCCAACCAGTATGGATTCGCCAGAAGGGGATAGACCCCGTTTTAAAATGAGATTGGCAATAGTATGAGATTGATGATGCATATCGGATGAAAGAAAACTTTATCGCCGTCTACAATTGGTACTCCCTAGGTTTCAACCTGGGAGCCAAATCACGAGCCATTGGCGGTTGCATTCTTCACTTCCATTACACCACATCACGAATATCGATAATTTCATAACCCTCGATCTGTCCAAATGCAATTTTCGCCTGTTCAATTGTGACATGACCGATTTTCAGCACCGTATCATAATAACCTTCACGTCGAGGGGATGGGTAAGTGCCAATACCAAGCACCCCAATATCATGATTACTAAGGATACTTGCTAATTTGGCGAATTCGCCTTTCTTGTCCGGCATCCGTAGCGTAACGCGCACTCCATTAGCCGGCAAGGCCAGCATTTCCTGGAATACATGTAACAAATCCACTTCTGTCAAAATGCCAACAATTACATTGCCATCTTCGACCACTGGTAGACAGCCAATTTTGTAATCAATCATCAGGCGCGCGGCCCGTTCAGCTGTTTTGTCTGCGTCAATCGTGTGCACGTTTTGCGCCTTAATCATCAAATCTTTCACGGGCAAATTGGATAAATAACGCGTAATGTCCCATACATTTAGGCTGCCGATCAACTCAGCATCAAGCTTTAACGAGTGGCCGGTGATCAAACCTTCCAGCCGCTTTCCACTACCCGCCACAGGCAAATGCCGAATGCCATTTTCCGCCATGATTTTTTGTGCCTCTGGCGCCGGCGTGGTTGCTGTTATCATGATAGGATGGCGTGTCATAAAATCTTTTACCAACATAATAATATCCCTCCTAAGAAACTACAACCTCATCTGTCGCAATGACAGGATCAAAGTTTCTCAATGTTTCTGTATCGATATGGCAGAATATGCGATGTCCCTCTTCAACTTCCCGCCAAGGTGGTATTTGCTCAGCACAGATCTTGCCACCGTCTGGCAGCATTTCTCGACGTGGGCATCTCGTGTGAAAGCGACATCCAGATGGAGGGGCCATGGCACTGGGCACAGAACCTTCCAAGCGGATCCTTTTTTGCTGAACTTTGGGATCAGGAATGGGAACGGCCGACAACAAGGCTTCAGTATAGGGATGGTATGGCGGGGCATAAATCGCTTCGGCCGGACCAATCTCCATAATCTGTCCCAGGTACATTACAGCCACATAATCAGAGAAGAAACGGACAACGCTTAAATCATGGGCGATGAAGATCAGGGTTGTATTGAATTCACTTTGGACCTCTAGAAGCAAGTTCAGTATCGCCGCCTGTACAGATACATCCAATGCACTCACCGGCTCATCACATAGCACCAAATCTGGCCTGCTGGCCAGGGCACGGGCGATGCCTACCCGCTGCTTTTCGCCACCGCTTAGCTGACGTGGCAGCCGGTCATAATAATTGACGCCCAGCCGCATGGCATTAAGTAACTTGATAACCTCATCGCGAATCTGTTTCTTGGGAACTGTGTTGAACCGTTCCATCGGTCGGGAAATTTGTTTACCAACGCTGTAGGAGGGATTCATAGTCGAGTCGGGATTTTGAAATACCATCTGTAACTCTTGGATCAACTGCTCGTCCCGAGAGGAAATATCATTGGTTATGTCAAAACCCATAAAAGTAGCGTTACCGGCTGTACTTTCTTCAAGGCCGATGATCGTCTTAATCAATGTGCTTTTGCCACATCCAGATTCACCAACTACCCCTAGTGTTTTCCCTTTGGGCACATTGAAAGTGGCGTCTTCAACCGCTTTGACATAATGAGGTTCGCCTAAGCCAATCACATCGCGGAAGGAACTGCCCGGCACCTCATAATATTTCTTTAAGTTACTGACTTCGATAATATTTTCGCCATTACCGGTAGTAGTGGAAACCGTGGGTAGGACCATATCCTCCGGCGGTGCCCAATCCTCACCAATTATTTCCTCGGCGAAGTGGCAGCGCACGAACGTGCCGTTTGCCAGCTTGCGTAATTCCGGTCGTTCTGCCCGGCAGCGATCTTGAACATAGTCGCAGCGCGGAGCAAAAATACATCCAGAAGGCCGGTTATGCGGTGGCGGCACACGTCCCGGAATCGGATAAAGGATGCTGCTAGACTTGTCAGCGCCCAGCTTAGGCACACAACGAATTAGTCCTTGCGTATATGGATGTTGTGGATATCCATAAACTTCCTCCACCGATGCCCGCTCCACCAATTCACCTGCGTACATTACGCCCACACGGGTACATACGCGCGCCACTACACCTAGATTGTGAGTGATGTACATGATGGCTGTATCGAAGTCACGGCGCAGGTCAGCAATCAGATCAAGAACGGCCGCTTCTACGGTGACATCTAGAGCGGTTGTTGGCTCGTCCATTATCAATAAAGCTGGATTATTCAGAAGTGCCATGGCGATAACAACGCGCTGCTGCTGCCCACCGGATATCTGGTGTGGATAGCGATTCATTACGTTGGCTGCGTCGGGCATATGTACCCGCTCTAGCATCAAAACACAGCGCTCTTCAGCTTCGTCCTCATCCATAAGCCGGTGAACGGTCAGCACTTCTTTCATCTGATCGCCCAGCTTCATGGATGGATTCAGGGCCTGCATGGGATCCTGGTAAACCATGGCAATCTGGTCACCGCGAAGCTGGCGCAAATCCTCTTCGGATCTACCGACTAAGTCCTGTCCCTGAAACTTAATGTGACCCCGTTTAACATAGCCATTTGCACCCAAGAAATTGACGATGGCCCAGGCTACGGTACTTTTGCCACAGCCCGATTCACCGACGATGCCCATTGTCTCGCCGCGATAAATATTGAAGGAGACGTTTTGCACTGCCTCAATTTCACCATTGCGCACTTTATAGGCCACAGCTAAGTTTTCTATATTCAAAACAGGAGCACCTTTCTGCTTGCTTTGTATAGCCATTGGTTCTCCTTTTTACTTCTGATACCGTGTTAGCTCTTCGCGCAGACCGTCGGCGAAGAAATTGAGACCTACAACCAGCGTGGCAATAGCTAGCGCTGGCCAAACGACAGCCCATTGGTTGGTAAAAATAAATTGCCGGGCGTCGTTGACCATGCTACCCCAATCGGGATCGGGCGGGGGTAAGCCTATGCCTAAGAATCCCAGCGTGCCAATAGCGAAAATGGCATATCCTACGCGCAGCATGGCATCTACCAGGATGGGACCGCGCGCATTAGGCAAAATCTCGCGAAATAATATATGAGCGACACTCTCGCCACGCGTCTCTGCAGCCCGGATATAGTCACGTGTTTTGATGTCCAGGGCTAAACCGCGTACAAGCCGGGCTACACCTGGCGCCCCTGTAATAGTAATGGCCAGTATGACTACCAGATCCCCCTGGCCCAAGGCGGCAATTACCACTAGATAGAGGACAATGACAGGGAAGGCGATCAGGGCATCGAGCAATTGCATAATACTCTGATCCCAACCACCTCCGCGATAGGCAGCATTGAGCCCTAAAAATGAACCCACAAGCAATGAGCCGATCACGCCCCAAATCGCAACGCCGATGGGGAACGAAAAGGCAGGAATGATCGTATTTCGTAGCGGTATTGATAGAACGGCAAAGACGATAGCCAGCAGGAGACTGATAGACCAGAATCTCATAATGTTAGAAATACCCAAAGCTTTTGCTCTAATCCAGCCATAGATGAAATAGGCAAGGTAAACAACAGCAAAAATAGCGGCAAAAGGTAACCAGACAGGAACCGTATCCGGCAGCACGAAATTGAGGCCTATACTGAGGACCAGCCAGCCAACAGCCAGGATAAGCATATTACGTACGGCCTTTCTCCCGGAGGTTTCCCCGAATACACCCAGGAAACCGGTTAGGCTGACGAGTCCGGCAAGCCCTGCTAGGGCTAACATGTAGGTGTTGGCCGTGGTTTCCGGCAAACGCGTTTTTAGCAGGATAACTTGTGTGCCGGTCATTAGCCGCGAAAGCAGATCACGACCAAGATGATCGGTCCCTAAAATATTGATACCACCCAACTCATTGGATGATAATGGAGGCATGTTCTGCACAAATAAAGATGAATTGGGTGGATACGGAGTCCAGAAAAGGGAGATGATGCCGACGATTACCCAGAAGAGGACCATGACTAGACCAAATGTGGCTACGCGAGAGTCCCAAATAATGGACAAATTATCTGTCCAGCGAGCCCAACTGGTTGGCCGTTGAGGCGCCGGCGCTTGTGCTAAAGTTTCAGGTGGTTCTGCTAATGCCATGTTGCTCTCCGAATCATGAATACCGAATACGAGGGTTCAAAAAAGTATAAGCGAGGTCGCCGAGTAAGCGGGTAGCCACAGCGATGATAACGGTGATCATGGCTGCCGCTTCTACAGCATTGAAATCACCAAAAATGGCAGCATCGTATACATATTTGCCTAACCCTGGGTAGCCAAAGATAACTTCGACGACAACAATTCCGCCTATAAGCCAGTTCACGTGCAGCATGATGATAGTTATGGGGGCCAGTAAGGCGTTGCGCAAAGCATGGCGAAAGACGACCCGGCGTTTGGGCATGCCCTTGATTATTGCCGTACGAATATAGGGAGTGTCCATGACTTCCACCATGCTGGCCCGGGTCATGCGCGCCACGTAGCCGAGTTCTACGGCCGTCAAGGTTAATACCGGCAAGACTAGCAAAGCCGGATTTTCAAAAATTGCATCAGCGGAGTCAAATATCGCCACGGCCGGAACCACTTCCAACCAGATACCAAGGATCAGAATCAGAAATATACCGGTTACGAACTCTGGGGTTGCCGTTGCGCCGAGGCTGGTGACCGAAATAAAGCGGTCAATGAATCTCCCTTCGTTGATTCCGGCCCAGATGCCAAAGATGAGCGCCAAGGGCATGACGACGATAAACGCAACAAGCGCCAGAACAAGCGTGTTACGCAGCCGGGGCAAAAGTGTGATGGCCACCGGACGGCCTGTCTGCAAAGATTCACCTGGATCTCCGCGCATCATGCCCTTCTTTAGCGGGATATATTGCACCGGGCCATCGCCTGCTTCTTCGCGCAAACCAGCCTTTGTCAAAACATATACTGCTTCTCCGGAACCTTGTACCCACTTAACAGCATTGTTGTTATTGTCCACTCCCCAAAAAAATTCATTGCCTAATTCATCTGTTTGCCAGACATCGGTTGTAACGGCTACTTTGGCCGAGGCGGAGCCATCATCCTGACGGTATTGAATGTACAAGACGCCATCTTCCATTGACCAACGGGCCAGTCCATCTGGCGTATCTGCCCACCATTCCAATTCCCCGGTGGCCAGGTTTGAAACAGCAACCAGATCATAGCCTACCTCGTTCTCGGCCCGCCAATCACTACCTGCCAGCCAATCCGCGTAACGTTGTTGGACAGAAGCGTCCAAACCCAACTGGCGGCGGTAAGATTCCCGCTGTTCTGGTGTGGAAAAAACGCCTAAGATTTTTACAGTGATGTCTCCACTGCCAACTTCAATTAATGAAAACAGTGCAATAGATACCAGGAGCATCGTGATAATGGCGGAAACGGCGCTTCGTGCAAGAAATCGTGGCATTTATCTCTCCCTTTTGACAAAAGCCGGGTTTTGCCGCTCTCGGACAACCCGGCTTTTGCCGAAATGATAATAGCTGCTTTGCAGCCTGTTTATTTCAAGAACAAACGGACTGGAGCAAAAGCGGCTTTGGTTTAAGCCTTTGATTCGTCAATCCACACTTCATAGAGCAAGTCATAAGCAGTGGGGTGGCCCACAACATTCTGGAATCTTTCATGGGTGACATTCCATACCTTCTTCCAGAAGCTGTTACCGATGGGTCCTCGTTCTTGCATGATGTCCTCGATTTTTGACATCAATTCGCGGCGAGCTTCCACGTCCAATGTGCCTTCTGCTTCACGCAGCACTTCTTCAAATTCGGAATCAAACCAACGGGTTTCGTTCCAGGCGCCAATCCCTTCTTCAATGTACGCCAGCGGCAGCACCATCGTATCCAGTGGCCGGTGAGTCCAGGAGGTAATGCCCAAGTCTACCTCTGTCCAACGATCCCAATATCCACCCGGTTCGGTGATGTCCAACTCAATCTCAAAACCGGCTTCCGCGGCCGTTTCCTTCAGAGCCTGTGCCAGTTCCGGCTCGTTCTGGTCGTTTTTGGTAGCTAACGTCACTTCAAGCGGTAGTTCAATACCCTTTTCCGCGGCATACTCTTCTAAAAGGGCCCGCGCCCCTTCAGGATCGTATTCCGGAATGGGTTTTTCGGCGTAGGCGGGATGAATCGGGGCGACATGCGCATCAATAGAGAGATCCCCTTCGCCAAAGTAGGCGAGTTGTAGATTCTTGCTTCTATCCTGAGACATTTTAAGTGCGGTTCTGACCCGGTTGTCATCCCAGGGCTCCAGATCGACTCTCGTACGCAAGATAAGCGCCTGGGCTGTACTGGCCGGATAAACGGATAATCCTGAGACATCCTTCAGCGCCTGCCAATCGCTGGGCCGAGGATCGTAAAGTGAGTCGACCTGGCCGGACTGGAGAGCGGCAACGCCGGCATCTTTGTCGGTGGAGACATAGATGATTTCATCCAAATAAGGCAGTGGATCGCCATCGGCACCATTTCGCCAGTAATCTTCACGACGTTTGAAAACGGCCCGTTCACCTTCGGCATACTCTTCCAAAGTAAACGCGCCGGTACCAACTGGCTGCTTCACAAAATCCCCCTCAAAATTTTGGGGAAGGATGATGGCCGGGTAGTGGAAAAGATGTTCGGGCACACCAATATTTGCCGTTTGTAAATGTAAGCGAATATGAAGATCGTCTACTTTTTCGACATCTTGCATACCGCTCAGGTAGGAAAGCAAACCCAGCATTGAGGAGCCAATATCCGGATTCAGCCATTCGCCAATGGTGAACATGACATCATCGGCTGTCAGGTCCTGGCCGTTGTTGAATTTGATGCCTTCTTTCAGATGAAGATCCCAAAGGGTGACATCTTCGTTGGCTTCCCAACGGTCGAGGAGATACGGCCGTGTAATATTGTCTGCCAACGTTTCTGTCAGGTATTCACCGACTTGCCGGACGACATTAGCCCCTTCAACCCATGAAAGCCGTGCTGGGTGATCCAGAAGCTGCAATTGCATGGACTTTCGTAATGTACCACCCCGTTGAATACCACCAGTGGCTACCGTTTCCCCGCCAGTCTCTTCTGCAGGCGCTGTTCCAACACCAGCACCACATGCGGCGGCAAAAGTAGCCACACCGGCAGACAAACCGAGCAAGGTAGAGATGCGAATGAATTCTCTCCGGCTGATTCGCCTTTGTTCTAATTTCTCATAAGCCGCCGGAATATACGGATGCTTTTTTTCCAGTTGTTTTTTATTAACTTGCGGTTTTTTCATTTGTCTCCTCCAAATTTCGTATTCTAAAAGAATCGATATATCAAGAATATATTTGGGCGTCCTATTTTAGATTTTAGAATTTCTTCAAACCACCTCCTTCAATAAACTTTATAATCGGAAAAATTCAGAAATATTGGCGAGGGGAACTAAGAATCGAATTGAATGAGGTGCTCCTTGATTGGTGTGTGTCATCTGGTTCCAAAAACTGATCAAGGTCTATCAAGCGGATGCCTCATGAATTTAGGGGCAAATAAATCATGCCTCTGTACACTGAGGAATGCAGAACGCGGATGCAGAATTGACTTGGTTTATGTTATATCATGAGTCACCCAGTTAGCCAAATGGGATTTCAGCTTATCCGGATGTACCACATTATCAATAATAATATACACTTGTATTATATCAATATAGAAAGCTCATTACATAATAGAATTTCAGGGTCAACGGCCAACGCATTCTTATGGATAATGTTGGCGTTGCTCATCTGCGATCGCCCATCTTCGGTCATTGATATTTGTAGAAAGGGGCGGTAGATGGCGGCAGTAGCGAGTTACCCATAATCAAATCGGCCGCTTTTTCAGCAATCATCATTACCGGGGCATAAATATTACCATTGGTGACGTAAGGCATAACAGAAGCATCAGTCACACGCAAGCTTTGCACACCATGCACGTTCATGTTGTTAGGGTCAACCACCGCCATCTCATCCACGCCCATTTTACAGGTGCAAGAAGGATGCAATGCCGTCTCGCCATCTCTGGCCACCCAATCCAAAATATCGTCGTCGCTATCTACGCGAGGACCGGGAGAAAGCTCGCCATCGTTGAATTCGCCAAAAGCGGGTTGGTTCATAATGTGCCGTGAGCAGTGAATAGCCTCAACCCATTCGCGGCGATCTTGCCCGGTAGAAAGATAATTAAACTTGATGCTGGGATGTATGGTGGGATCGATTGATTTGATTTTCACTGTCCCCCGAGCATCAGAATTCATAGGGCCGACATGGACTTGATAGCCATGACCAGCGCTGGGAGTCGAGCCATCGTAACGGATGGCAAGCGGCAAAAAGTGGAATTGGATGTTGGGGTACTGCACGTCCTCATTGCTGCGAATGAAGCCGCCTGCCTCAAAATGGTTGGTGGCTGCCGCCCCCTTGCGATGGAACAGCCATTGGTAACCGAGCCAGGGCTGGTTCCACCACTTTAAGGCGGGATACATGGAAACTGGTTGTTTAGACGCGTATTGGACGTACACTTCCAGGTGATCTTGAAGGTTTTCGCCGACGCCGGGCAGGTGATGGACAACCTCAATCCCCAACTTCTCTAGCTCCTCCGCATTCCCCACACCGGAAAGCTGCAAGAGTTGGGGGGAGTTGATGGCTCCGCCACACAATATGACCTCGCCGCTGTAGCTTTTTTGGGGACGGCCGTTTCCGCGACCGATTTTTGTCAGATACTCAACCCCTACGGCGCGCTTGCCCTCAAAAAGGATCTTCGTAACAAACGTGCGGGTGACAATTTCCAGATTCGGCCGTTTTTTGACCGGATGCAAGTAAGCGCGGGCTGCACTTAGTCGACGGCCACGATAGATATTTCGGTCAAAAGGAGCAAACCCCTCTTGCCGGTAGCCGTTCACGTCATCGGTCAGTGGATAACCAGCCTGTTTCACCGCCTCGAAGAAAGCGCGGAACAGCGGGTTTTCGCAAGCGCCGGTTTCCAAAATAAGGGGACCGTCCGTGCCGTGATAGTCGTCACCACCCGCCAGGCGGGTTTCGGCTCGTTTGAAGTAAGGCAGGCAGTGCGCATAATCCCACGAAGCCATACCATCGTCGCGCGCCCATCTTTCAAAATCCATCGCGTTGCCGCGAATGTAAATCATGCCATTGATGCTGCTGGAGCCGCCCAGAAGCTTGCCGCGCGCGTGATAAATACGGCGGTTGTGCATGAATGGTTCCGGGTCCGATTCATATTGCCAATCGTAATGTTTGTTGCCAATCGGGTAAGATAGAGCGGCCGGCATATGGACGAAGATGTCCCAAATATGGTCAGGGCGACCAGCTTCTAGCACCAGAACTTTATGAGCCGGATCGGCACTCAAGCGATTGGCCAGGACACTGCCTGCCGAACCGCCGCCGATGATTATCGAGTCGTATTGTTCTGAACTCATTTCACCAACTTGGGTTTGAGCTACAGCGTTCGCTTCTATCTTGCATCCGTTGTTGCTTATTCCTTCAACTTCTGAATCTCGGTAATCAAGGCCGGTATCAGTTCGTGCAAATCACCGATGACAGCGTAATCGGCTTTTGTGACCATCGGTGCTTCGGCATCCGTGTTGATTGCCAGGAATTGTTTGGCTCCTTTGCAGCCGACCCAATGCTGAATAGCGCCACTAATACCGCAAGCGATGTACAAATCGGGCGCGATCCGGATACCGGTCTGCCCAATTTGGTCGGCGTGGGGCCGCCAGCCGAGATTGGTAGCTACTCGCGAACCGCCAACTGCGCCATCTAACAGAGCGGCTAGCTCATCCAACACATCAAATCCTTCCCGGCTGCCAACGCCGCGCCCGCCGCCCACAACAACACGGGCATCGGTGAGGGAAATCCCCTGGCTGTCGGATGGTTCACGGCCGGTGACGCGCACGCGAAACTCTTTTTTGGTCAGGGTTGGGATAAAGACGGTAACTACGGGTTCCTTCACATCCCCGCCTTCTTCAGCCGCAATCGCATGGGGAGCGATCGCAAGTAATTTTGGACTGCCTTTCAAAACGGCTTCTTCCAACAAACTGCCCCCCCAGCGCAGCCGCATTACCTGATAATCGTCGCCAGGAATAACGGCCGTACAATTAGCCGCCAACGGCAAATCCAGCAGCGCGGCGACGTGGGCTAAAACCTCATAGCCACGATCCGTGCCGGGGGCAAGAACGGCTTCAGGTGCAGCAGTCTCTATCAATTGCAATACTGATTGAGCCCACGCCTGCGGCGCGTAGTCATCCAGGTTTTCATGCTCGACATGATAGGCCGTGGCGACACCATAGGTTGCAAGTTGTTCGATTAAGGGCAGCGCTGTGTCGCCAATTAATATCGCGGCCAGCGTGCTGTCTGTATCGTTCGCCAACTGCCGGCCCAATGTTAACATCTCCAACGAAACCGTATTCAAAGAGCCACGATCATGATCGATTAATGCAAGTATCATGGTCAAATCACCCCCATTTCCCGAAGCAGCACAGCAACCTGGGGGGCGGCGTCTGCCCCTTCTCCCAAGATGACCACATTACTTTCTTGCTCTTCAGGGGCTTTCAAGCGCAATTTTTGCAGGCCGTCGCTGCTCTTTTGTGGTTCAGAGCGGTCAATGGGTTTCTTTTTAGCACGCAATTTGCCAGGCAATGACGGGTAACGGGGCAAGTTGATACCTTCTTTCAAGGTGAAAACGGCGGGCAGGGCCACTTCGTAGTTTTCCCAGCCGCCGGACGCTTCTCGTTGGGCGACGGCCGTTTCACCTTCCACGCGTAACGATTTAATCCCGGTCAAACAGGGCCAATCCAACAAATGAGCCACACGGATGCCCACCTGATAACCACCTGTATCGGCTGCTTCATTGCCTAAGAGAACCATATCGAACGAACTGTCCTGCGCCTCAACCGCTGCCGCAATTGCATGCGCTGTCGCCATCGCTCCCCACTCTTCTCCGCCAGTTTCAAGCAGAATAGCATGATCAATTCCCATCGCCAGCGCACCGCGCAACTGTTCCGTCGCCGCATCCGGGCCGAGGGTAAGAACAGTGGCGCTGCCGCCATGCTTTTCTACCAGTTGGATAGCTTCCTCTACCACGCATTCCTCATGCGGGCTGATCGTAAAGCCCAGATTGCCTATTTCGATATCTTGTCCATCTTCTGTTACTGTAATTTTCGCGCCCGTGTTGGGAACACGTTTTACACAAACTAATATGTCCATACCTTCTTCCATTTTTTGCCGAACAGCGCGTGCGTTACGAACCAATTGCCCGGCAATAGACTTGCCATATATGTGTTCTCACAACTTGCGCTCACAACATTCCGGCGACGATACCTCGCGGCAGCTCTGCCGTTACTGCTTCATGCGTTCATTATCGGGATCAAACAGCGGCCGGCTACCAACCCGCGTCACTGTAACCGGATAGCTCTCGGCCATGTACTCAACCGCCAGCTTCATGCCTTCATTAGCATATTCCGGGGGTAGGTAGGTCATCAGGATGAGTTTGCCAAGGCTGGGGCCGGCACCAGCACTGGTTACGTAGGAGGAGCGGCCGTGACTATCCACAATCACATCCCCATCATTGGTCACTATGGGTTCTCGGCCTTGCATGTAGCGCTTTACGCCGGAAGCTGAAGTGTGGTCATCTACCGTCAATGTGCAAAGAATGGCCGCAGGATCTTCCTGCCGCGCTTTCAGATATGCTTCCTTGCCAATGAAATCAGCTCGTTTCACCTTAGGACGCGCCAATCCGGCTTCAGTAGGGTTGTATTCCGATTCGAGCTCAGCACTCATTAGCCGGTAGCCCTTCTCCAGGCGACCGGTTGTCCCATAAACGCCGATACCCGCAGGCACAATGTCATATTGGCGGCCGGCTTGCCAGAGTGTGTCCCACAATTTCAGCCCATGCTCCATGGGCGCGGAAATCTCCCAACCTAATTCCCCAACGTAGGAGATGCGCAGCGCCCAGGCCGGCACGCCGCCGATGGTTAGATTTCTGGCCGTGCTGAAGGGGAAGCCTTCGTGGGAAACATCATCATCTGTCACCGATTGCAGCACATCGCGGGCATGCGGCCCCCACAGCCCGACGGTACATAGCGCAGAGGTATTGTCTGCAAAAACAACCGAACCGTCTTGCGGCAGGTAGTTCAGGAACCATTTTTTATCGCGCGCGCCATCGCCCCCGCCGGTAACGACGCGGAAACTATCTTCAGCAGTGCGCATGATGGTCAAATCGGCTTTGAAGCCGCCGTTGGGAGCCAGCAGTGGCGTGTAAACGGCGTGGCCAACTTTCACGTCCATCTGGTTCATGGCCATGTATTGCATGTAATCCAAAGCACCGGGACCAGACACGTCGAAAATAGCGAAGGCGGTCAAGTCAACCATAACACCGCGATCGCGCATGGCCAGGTGTTCAGCGTTGATTATAGGTGACCACCAGCGAGCGTCCCATTCGTTGGGGCGATTGTTGACTTTATCGCCAAACTCGTCCAGCAGCCGTTTGTTCGATTCATACCATTGCGGCCGTTCCCAACCGGCGGTCTCAAAAAATACCGCTCCCAACTCTTTTTCGCGGATGTAGAAGGGGCTGACACGCACGTTGCGATTCGATACCCATTGTTCGCGCGGGTGGACGATTCCATAAGTTTTATTAAACCCTTCCGAGGTGCGGGCGTCGACGTGGTAATCAGTACGGGCGTACTCATAAAAGCGGGAAATATCCGAGGCATGAATATCAATCTCAGACCAGCCATCGGTCATCACCTCGGCAGCCGCCTTGGCAAAGCCGGGGGCTTCCTTAATCCAAATCGCTGCCACCGACCACAAGCCTTTCACTTCCGTCTCGCCAACGCAGGGCATCCCATCCGGTGTCAGTGAAAGCAGTCCGTTGATGGCATAGCGCATGCCCGCTTTCTCATCGCCCAACAGCTCTGGCATCAGTTCCAATGAATGCTCCAATTGTGGATCAAAATCTTCTTCAGTGAACGGCAATTCAGTAGGGGATAAG
>JAACFF010000219.1 GCA_009937635.1 Chloroflexota bacterium | reverse complement strand
CAAGTGATACGCCTCTTCGTCAGCGAAGGGGTGTTGCTGGGCCTGATTAGCTGGCTCATCGCCCTGCCCCTAAGCATCCCCATCGCCTACGCTTTTACCACCAAGGGTCTCTCTTTCGCTCTCAACCAACAGTTGGTCTACCAGTTCACCCCCGTAGGCGCGGGCCTGTGGCTGGTCATCATCACCATGCTGGCCATCTTCGCCAGCGCACTGCCCGCCCGTGGCGCAGCGCGGATCAGCGTGCGCGAGAGTTTGGCCTACTCGTAGAAATACGTATAGGCATTTGTTGCATCCAACATAACTGGCCGAATTGTGCTCACGAAGACATTGCATTGGAGGCGTGGCACACATTTTCTTACTTTAAGCTGTCCGCAATGATATAGTAATTAATTCATGACCATCCAAAGCCAAGACGTAATTTCTGTGGTTGGTATACGCTCAAGTTTGAAGGAATTAGTGGATCTCAATCAAGACGAAACGCAGATCTTTACCCAAGGAGTCAAATCATGAAAGAAAAAGCATACAAATTCAGTTCACTTCAACAGATCATGGATGAGTTCAAGATCATTGCGCTCATTGCTATCATTTCCACTGCAGCTGTTTGGTTAAATATTGCATTGGATTTACTCTGGACGGCCGCAACCTTCTTCGGGTTTATGATATTCATCAGTTTGCTTTATTTTGTGATAGGTTACTCTGGAAGATCTTCTGATGGCAGTGAAGAGACCAATCAATAAGAGCGCATGAGACGACTCAACGGAACACTGCTGGATGGTGAAAAGGGACCTACGCAATGATCATAATCCGACGGCGCCAGAAAGGTTCCCTTCTCTTCCGAAGGCTCATCCATTGGATAGCTCCAGAAATCGATAAGCTCGCATAACAATAAAAGGGAATTCTCAAAACGACAAAACAATGGACCACAGCAGACATCCCCGATCTGTCCGGAAAGAGGGTTATTGTTAGATAATATCAGAGTTGTGGGAACACTGTGGTGATTTGCGGGCTAGAATTCCTATCCTCACGGATGTGAACCCTACAAACAGCAAAACGCGAAAATGTCGTTTCTAATGTCGTTTTACAAGAGGTGGAATTCTTTAAGGTTAAGCGTTTTTTGCCTGAACCGTGCTGGTTTGATCTGCCGCGTTATTGCAAATCAGCTTATTGCGATTTTTTTGATAATCTTTTCCTATTCTATAAGTAGTACCTAGTGTGTCAACATTCCTCGCTCCTTTGATTTTGTGCAGGAACTACCTCGCAAAGATAATGGCAAACTCTATAAACGTCGGCTGGTCGAACAATATGCTGGTTGCTCCCGGGCATTGCTTTCCAGTGACCAACTTTTATAATAGAGACCTCGATTTTGCCCGACGAACAGTCGGGCATTCTCAGTTTTAACTCCCGTAGTATGGGAAAAGTGGGCGCGGAGGGAACCGAACCGGCGGAACAGGAAGTCCATCATTCATGCCACCCTACTCGAGGTAGAATACTTACCTAATTACCAGTTATGTTAAAAACCGCGAGGTCTCATTTGCGACGTATTGTAAATGAGCTTCTCGTTCGCCAGCCATAAGATGCTTGTTCATAAGAATTATATCTTTTCGGTTGGGTCTATAGGGCAGGTTGCCCATTTTCTTTATATTGGTCCCAGCCGTCCACGGCCCCAAGAGAAAGGACTGGAATATTTGAGCCAAGGAACCTCCGGTACGGACATAGTTCCCTTGGGGCTCCATGCGGGCTCGTAGTCTGGAAAATTCCGTTCCCCCAATGGACCACCAACATCTTGATCACCCCAAAATATCCAAACACCTGCAAATAGGTATACATAACTATCCATAAAATTCGATTTTTAGGTGTTCCAGGCTATCATTGGAAGCTGTCCCGTCGGCCGTCCAGGCACCGCGACAAACCAAACGTGAAAAGAAACGGCCATTAGATAGGCGATTGGCCAATCAGGAGTCGCAATCAACCATTCAGGATCATGATGCGCTGTCCAACCTGCCAGACTGAAAATCCCAACGAGGCCAAATTTTGCCGGGAATGCGGTTCCAGCCTGCTCGTCATCTGCTCAAATTGCGGCCATGAAAACCTTCCGGGTTCCAAGTTCTGCAATAATTGCGGGCAGGCATTATCCACCGGCTCCCAGCCTTCAAGGCAGAGAGGTCAAGAACAACCTGACCTACACCTGGTCCCAACCCCCGGTCGGACATCTCTGGAACGTTATCTGCCGACCGAATTCGCAGCCAAGCTCGACGAGGCACGGAGGGGCGGGGCCATGGAAGGCGAGCGACGGGTGGTCACTATGCTATTTTGCGATGTGGTCGGCTCGACCGCCGCATCGCGGCGGCTGGACCCGGAAGAGTGGACTGAGATCATGAACGGGGCCTTTGAGCATATGATCGATCCTGTTTACCGCTACGAGGGTATCGTTGCTCGACTTATGGGTGACGCGGTGCTGGCCTTCTTCGGCGCACCTATCGCCCACGAGAATGATCCCGAGCGGGCCGTCTTGGCTGCTTTGGGCATCTTGGAAGGTATTGCCAACTACCGGAAGGCGGTGGCAAGTAATTGGGGGGTTGAAATCGATGTTCGGGTGGGTATCAATACTGGCCTGGTGGTCGTTGGCGGCGTTGGCTCCGACTTGCGGATGGAGTATACAGCCATGGGCGATGCCATCAATCTCGCCGCCCGAATGGAACAGACGGCTGAGCCCGGCACAATCCAAATCACAAAGGAGACCTATCAACAGGTGGCCCCATTTTTCGAGGTCGAACAGCTCGAGGCCTTAGCCGTAAAGGGGGTGGAACAGCCTATGGTCGCTTACCGGGTGCTGGGCCGCAAGGCGACTCCAGGCCGGCTAAAAGGCATCACAGGACTGGAATCACCGCTAATCGGCCGCGCCAAAGAATGGCGCCGGCTGGAGAAGGCCGCTGTCAATCTCGAACGAGGGATAGGTGGTCTCGTCTGTCTGCTGGGTGAAGCCGGGTTGGGTAAGAGCCGGCTGATTAGCGAGCTGCAAGCAAATATCAAGAATCGTCCATTCGAATTTACCAGTTACGAGACGTTCAGCCAGTCCTACGAGACCGACCTGCCTTATGCCCTGATTCAGCGGCTGGTGCGTCGTCTGGTCGGGGCTTCAGCAGGCGACTCAACCGGTATCTTACAAGATAAGTTGGAAACCATTATCGGCGAGGTCCCTGGCGAAGAGGAAGCGGCCGTCCGGCCTGTGTTTGCTTCGCTTTTCGGCCTGCAGGGAGAGGCAGGACAGCCGCCCCTAGAGGGAGAAGCTTTTAAAGGGAGGTTGTTCACCGTCATGGAACGATTATGGCGGCATCGTGCCAGCCAGCATCCGACGGTTCTGATATTTGACGACCTGCATTGGTCAGATCCTGCCTCAGTGGGCCTGTTGTTGCACCTTATGCCCTTGACCGAGCAATTTCCCCTGCTGTTGCTGTGGGCCATGCGGCCAGAGGGGCAGGCGCCGGGCTGGGAGGCAAAGCTGACCGCGGAGACGGACTATGGCCATCGTTACACCGAGATCGCCCTGTGGCCGCTCAGCCAGACCGACAGCGGTGAGCTCGTGGACAGCCTGCTGACCATCTCCGATTTCCCACCTTCGTTAAGGGCCCGCATCCTGGACAAGACCGAGGGCAACCCCTTTTTCGTGGAGGAGGTGATTAGAACCCTCGTTGAGGGTGGGATAGTGACGCGCGATGAAACCGGCCAGCACTGGCAGGCAACTGGAACAGGGGATACTATCGAGATACCCGGCAACGTGCGGGCCCTGTTGACAGCCCGCATTGATCGTTTGGAGGCAGGGGCCAGGCGGACGCTGCAGCTCGCCTCGGTAATCGGCCGCTCCTTCTACTACCGGGTGCTTTCTCGGGTTGCCGGGGCGGCTGGGGCGCTGGATCGCCAACTGCTAATCCTGGAGCGAGCCGAGTTGATCCGAGAGACAGTCCGGCTGCCAGAGCTAGAATATCTATTCCGCCATGCCCTGACCCAGGAAGCCGCTTACAGCACCATCTTACTGAAGCAGCGACGAACCTATCATCGGCAGGTGGGGGAAGCGCTAGAGGTGCTCTTTCCGGAACAGAGAGGGGAGTTGGCCGGAAATCTGGCCGGCCACTTCTACGCAGCGCGTGATTTTGCGAAGGCCCTCGCCTACTATACTGACGCCGGGGACGGGGCCTTTCGCCTGCATGCTTCGGCCGAGGCCGTCGAGCATTATAGCCGGGCCATCGCCTGCGCCAGGCAGGTTGGGGCGAGCAGCGAGCGGCTTATTCATTTGTACACTCGTAGAGGCCGTGCTTACGAGTTGAGCAGCCGCTTCGACGAAGCGTTGGCTAACTACCAGGAATTGGAACGAACCGCGGCTGAGACCGGCGATCGGGCCTTGGAATTGGCCTCGATGACGGCCCAAAGCATCCTTCGGGCAACCCAGACTTCTCTGTACAATCCCCTGGAGGCACGGAAACTGGCGGAGCAGGCCTTGCTGCTGTCCCAAGAGCTGGGAGATCGGGCGGTTGAAGCCAAAGTGCTGTGGGGCTTACTTATTTTGGAAAGTTGGAGTGGCGGCGATCCTAATAAGGCACTGGCGTACGGCGAGCGTTCGCTGGACATTGCCCGTGAGTTAGCGCTGAAGGAGCAAATGGCCTTCACGCTGACCAACCTGGCAGGCGCCAACCTTGCCTTGAATCGCTTCGAAGACGCAAATCGGACTGTCCTGGAATCACGAGCGCTCTGGCTGGAGCTGGGAAATGCCCCCATGCTGGCTGACTCCTATGGCCTGGTAGGTATTATAAGGTGGAGTGTTGGCGATTTTGAGGGCGCCATAACCGCATCTCACGAGCGCATCCGTATTAGTCAATCCATCGGCAATGATTGGAACCATTCAGCCGGCCTTGCTATGTTGGCCTACGCCAATTACGAACTCGGTCATTTTGGTCACTCAATCGAATTTGCGGAAAAGGGCTGGCAAATCAGCGAAAAGACCAGCAATTTCAGTCTAGGCGCCTATTCTCGGGTTGCCCTGATCTTAGCCTATATGCAGACAGGCGCCTGGCAGCTGGCCCAGGAGACGGCCGAGCCTCTAGATGCGGTTTGGGATAAGATTGTTATTTTCCTACGTCCCATAGCGGCGGCCGCCCTGGCCCAAGTTAAGATCGGACAAGGAGATCTTGAAGGGGCGGAACGCCTCCTGGCTGAAATGCTCGAAATAGCCGACTTCGAGGCCATGGCTGCCCACTGGGCCGTCTTCCCCCACGTTGCCCGGGTCCAACTACTTCTGGCTATGAAGGATCCTGAGTCTGCCCTGGAAAAGGCGAATTTTGTGATCGGCCGCTTGCGCCAGGCCGGCATATGGCTGCAGCTTGCCGAAAGTCTCTGGCTCAAAGGAAAGGCCCTAATTGCCCAGGGGAATATCGGCCAAGCGGAGGAAGCGCTTTTGGAGGCTCGGGCACTTTCCGAGGAGTCCAATAGCCGGCAAATACTGTGGCAAATCCTGGCTACCCTGGCCAAGGTCGAGGATTGGCGTGGAAACTTGGCCGCGGCTTACCAGCTGCGCAGCCAGGCCAGGGAAATCATTGATTACATCGCTGCCAACACCGGCAGCGAGGAGCTGCGAGTTTCTTTCCTGATTAAGCCCGAAGTAGCCGCCTTGCTTTCAAAAAACGGTCCGGGCAGAATTGATCCAACCCGAAAGTGAGCTCTTAGTTTTTCACCACTTGGCTACCAAGTGATGGGCAAGAGCGTGAGGCTGAAATTGATACAGGTCCACCCGATCATAGCTCGCAGCTGGATGTCATACCGCCGAAATCCGTACTGACATAATTCCTCTGGAGGACGGTTCGCATCCGCTGGGAGATGAACCGGGTAAACAAGATGGCTGTCATACCAACTTGCCTCTAGTGGAATAATCTAGATTGAGGCTGATGTGATCCAAAAGGGGAAAAATGGGCGCGGAGGAACTCGAATCCCCGACCTCACGGATGTGAACCCGGCGAACCAGAATCACGTCCGTGATGTCATTCTACTCGGAGTAGAATCCTTTAACAATTAGCTGTTATGTTAACAACCGTGAGGCCTGATCTGCAATGTAATTGTAAATCAGCCTCATCATAGGTTTTTTCAAACCATCGGGCGCCCATTCTACTAAGCAACCGTGCCGTGTCAAATTGGCCGGTGTGCGGCTCTCTCTACCTGCAACTTGCCGGGATTCCATAGCTGTTCCAATCCCCAATTAGCACTTGACCTTCCAGCAACTGGAAGGCTTAAAGTGGCTGCCTGTGAGGTGAAACATGCAGATCAAAGAGTTCGCCCGGCAGGCAAGCCTGCCAGCCAAGACGACTCGCTATCACGAAGAAATCGGCCTGCTGCTCCAACTGCGGCGATTGGAAAATGGCTATCGGACATATGACGGGTCGGATATATCGCGGGCAAAGTTGGTTGCCTGTGCCCGCACCCTTGACTTTTCCCTTGTCGACATACAAGCACCAGGCTCGTTTGACTCATTCCGTTTTTCTGACAAGATCACCCTACCCGCCACCCGCTGAAGCAGGCGTTAGGCTGCTAAGTTGTATCCACAAAAGGATATTGGTTGCGATCTTTCCTAATGTCGATTCTTAATTTTGAATATCGAAGGTTTTTGTATGGAAATTGATGTGATTGATAATAGCCAACGTTTTCTCGTGGCAGAGGTGAAAATATGAAATCAGCCAACATCACAGTTGTCGGCTTGGGACTGATGGGGTCTGCTCTGGCAAGAACCTTGTCGGACGCAGGCCGGAAGGTTACCGTTTGGAATCGAAGTCCAGAAAAGGCTAGAGCATTTGAACCCGGGACAGTCAGCGTCGCCAAAACCATCAAAGAAGCGATTACAGCGAGTAGCATCATCGTCGTTTGTGTGCGTGACTATGAGGTTACCAATCACCTCCTGCGTGTGGGTGAGGTAGAACGCTCACTTTCTGGAAAAGCGATCATTCAGCTATCTACTGGGACGCCTTCACAAGCCAGGGAAGCCTCAGCATAGGCAAGCACCATCAATGCCTATTATCTTGATGGGTCGATTATGGCATTCCCGGATGCAATCGGCACAGAGGATTGTGTTATTCTTTATGCGGGTGACGCAAGCATTTACGAGGCCTGTCAGGTGGTGGTCGAAGTCCTCGGTGGAATTTCACCGCTGGTTGGAAATGATCCAGGTAGCGCAGGAGCTCTCGATAATGCACTCCTTTCAATCTATTTCAGCTTTCTATTCGGAGTAATCAATGGTGCCGCCATTTGCGATGCAGAGAACGTGCCACTATCACTTTTCAACGAGATGGGAACCTCGATAATGCCTGTTCTTGCTGGTGTTCTATCGCGTTCGGTTGACATGATTACTAACGACAACTATGAGTCGAAGCACAGCACTCTCGATACCAGTGCAAGCGCTATGACCCAAATAGCTGCAGTTGCGAGTGGGGCCAAACTAGACACCCGTTTCATCGAGTGTATGCGAACGTATGTATCTCAGGCCCTCGATGCCGGTCATGGCTCAGTTAACAATGCAGTTCTTTTCAAACAGTTTCGCAAGGCATAATGTGTCATAAAACAGAGAAATAATGCATCACTATCTTTGCAGTTTTGCATTAATGCATTAAGTATGGCCCACATATTCCGGTTTTGGTATTGGGCAACCGGCACATATGGGGGCAAAACTAAAAAGTGCAAAGATCGTGGCATATTTACAGCCATAAAGCGAGCATCTAAATGAAAGATTTCAAGAACAAGGTAGCGGTCATAACGGGCGCTGGACGAGGAATTGGACGAAGTATCGCAAAGCGATGTGTTCAAAAAGGAATGAAAGTGGTTTTGTTGGGGGTGGGGATGGAATCCATTTCGAAAGCAAAAACAGAGCTAGAGGCGATTGGGGGTCTCTACGTATTGTAGTGCTGGCGCCAATCTTCAATCAACACCTGTGCCTCCCGCAGATTGCAGAAGATCTCCCTGTCCAACAACTCATCACGCAACTTCCCATTGAAGCTCTCAATGTACCCGTTTTCCCAGGGCTACCAGGCTCAATGAACAGAGGTCGCACCTCCATCTTCGCCAGCCACCTCCGCACCTTCTCCGCCGTGAACTCGGAGCCGGTATCAGAGCGGATGTGGGCTGGCAAGCCGCGCAGCAGAATCAGCCAGCTCAAAGCGGTCAGGGCGTCCTGATGATTCATACGATGTTGCACACGAATGAGCAGTGCTTCCCGAGTGTACTCATCGATGACATTCAGCAGTCGAAATGGCGCCTCATTGTATGTCCGGTCGTGCATGAAATCGTAGCTTCAGACATGGTTGGGAATCAACAGCCGGAGCCGGATAGTCGAGCCATCAGTCAGCCACAGACGACCTCGCTTGGGTTGCTTAGCCGGCATCTTCAACCCTTCACTACCTCTGGTAAGAACATTTAACATCGAGGCTGATATGTACCAAATAGGGGAAAAATGGGCGCGGACGGACTCGAACCGCCGGCCTCACGGATGTGAACCGTACAAACAGTAAAACGCGTAAAAGGCGTTTCTAACGTCATTCTACTAGAGTTAGAAATATTTAAGGTTAAGCGTTTTTCAAAGGATCCGTGGGGTCTGATCTGCAGCGTTACTGCAAATCAGCCTATCCAAAAAATTCCTCTATTTTTCGTATTCTACAATCGGCCGATATTGTGTCAATAAAAGTCCTCCCTTCAGGGTCCGTGATGCTACTGAATGCAATGTATAGCCTATTTATTGTCTTCAAACAAGAATCTACCTATTTCTTGATAGCCTGCCCGATTCTTATTACCTCGCGAACAAGGAGGTCGAAATCCTCCCTGTGTCCCTGTGGCTGCGATGGTTGGTGATAGCCACATGCAAATATTGTTTACCCCAGAGCTTGACGACGGAAGGTACAGCGAATCCCAGCTCTTGCAGCTCGATTTCAATCTGCTTGTTAAGCGCATTTAGCGCGTCGTCATCGAGATCGGGATGGATGTAACGGAAACAGACAATGTTCAGTGAAACCGGCAGAGCTAGTTCCAGCTCAGGTGCAGCCTTAACCTGTTCGCCCAGGTAATGGGCCTGGTCGATATTCTGCTGGATTAAGCGCCCATATTTGAGCGTGCCCTGCTCCTTGATCGTCATCCACGCTTTTAGGACCGCATGAAGGCCTTCCCGGCGCAGATCGTACCCCGCGCGGGTGTTGCGTGCTGTCGCCAGGCCGATCAAATTGGCAGCAGAACAGCCGCCAGTTAGTTGGCCGGCGGCCGAAGCGGGAAAGTCAAGCAGCGATTTGCACCAGTTCAGCACCTGCATTTCCACGTAATTTGCACTCATATAGGAAAAGATGCCGCTGACGCAATTTGTTGCCGTGGCCAGCAGTTCGCCACCCTCTTCCGCTTCTCGCATTACGATGGCCGCTTTGCCGACATCCAGCCTGGCCAGTAGGCCAGCCTCGGCCAGGGACTCCGCCCAATCCGGATAGGTGAACTTCACCGAATGGTCTTTTAAAGCCTCGACGGCCACTACTGCTCTTTCTGAATTGATCAATCTTTCGCCAACTAAGGCATTTATCGCTTTTGCGTAGGTCATCTTGCACCCCTTTTTGTTGACTTGCTGTTTGTTCTTTACTTTCAGCGTACAGACCAATTGGAGGGGGTGTTACCCCTCTCCAGTGGGGGATTGTGGGGGTGAATCGGGGGATACAAAATAAGATTATCGCTTTTGGTATAATGTGTTAAGCGCTTAGCATCTTGAAGCAACCTACCAGGACGAAGTTGGGGAGATAAGCGGATGGGTGGCGATGATTACTTGCTTGAACCATGCTTGCCGAGGGGTTGTCCGATCGCGAGATCGCGCAGAAGCTCGTCCTCGCGCAGGGGACGGTCAAGTGGTACAACAAGCAGATCTACAGCAAATTAGGCGTACACGGCCGTGAGCAGGCCGTTGCCAGAGCCAGGCAAGCGGGATTGTTGGAGAGCCAACCGGACATTTCTGAATACAATCTAGGGAAATTTAAGCACAACCTCCCCGCACAGCTCACCTCTTTCGTCGGGCGCACGCGTGAAATTGACGAAGTGAAGCGGCTGATGAGGGCGACCCGGCTGCTGACGCTCACGGGTCCGCCCGGTACGGGCAAGACACGGTTGGGTTTGCGTGTTGCCGCGGAAATCCTGAACGAATTTGCAGATGGCGTCTTTTTTGTGGAGCTTGCGCCGATCATTGATCCGAGACTTGTCGCCAGCACCATTGCCCAACTCTTTGGTATCAGCGAGACGACCGGACAGCCGTTTGTGAAGACGCTTGAGAAATATCTGCAGGATAAGCACCTGCTACTACTGGTGGATAACTTTGAGCAGGTTATTGACGCCGCGCCGTTGGTTGGCGAACTGCTGTCCACCGCTCCTGGCCTGAAAGTCTTGGTGACCAGCCGCGAGGCGTTGCGTGTTTATGGAGAACAGGAATACAGCGTGCCATCCCTGTCGCTGCCTGACCTGGAACACATCGACCCCCTGCGAGCACTGTCAAAATACGAGGCCATAGATCTCTTCTGCCAGCGCGCCAGAGCCGTTAAGGCAGACTTTGCACTTACAGAGGGAAATGCTCCAGCTGTGGCTGAGATTTGCGTGCGGCTCGACGGGCTGCCGCTGGCGATCGAATTGGCCGCGGCACGTTCCAAGCTGCTTTCACCCAATAATATTCGTGATCGCCTTGACAGCCGGCTTTTGGCATTGACCGGCGGGGTACGTGATCTGCCGCCGCGCCAACAAACGCTGCGTGCAGCCATTGATTGGAGCTATGATCTGCTGGAACCGGTGGAGAAGATCCTATTTATCCGGATGGCGGTTTTTCAGGGCGGTCGTAGTGTAGAAGCGGTTAAAACTGTCTGCGGTCACCGTCTGGAGATCGATGTATTGGAGGGGCTGGAATCATTATTGAATAAGAGCCTGTTGGGGCAGGAAGTTGGGCTGGACGGCGAGCCGCGCTTCATCATGCTAGAGATGATCCACGAGTACGCACGGGAGCGGTTGCAGGAAAGCGGTGAAGCCAAGGACATTCAACGACAGCACGCGGAATACTTCCTTTCGCTGGCAGAGCGAGCGGCACCGGAGATGCGGAGGGCCGGGTATGCCTATTGGTCCCGTCGCTTAAAGGATGAGCATAACAATTTTCGTGCTGCATTAGCCTGGTCGCTAGGAATCGGCGATGCCGAGCTGGGCTTGAAGTTGGCTAGGACGCTGCGCGATTATTGGTATTATGGTGGGCACAGCGCCGAGGGACTGACATGGATACAACGGGCGCTCGAGAGGGCTGAGAAGCCACAGCTAATTGTACGTGCCCAGGCACTGAATGCGGCTGGCTGGCTTTCATACGAACTGGATGAACATGTGCAGGGCAGGATCTACAATAGCGAAGCGTTGGCGCTTTTCCGAGAGTTGAAAGATGAAGTGAACACGGCCTGGGCTCTATCTTTCCTTGGTTCTCAATTTCGAGCCTTACCTGGCGGGTCAAAGGAAGCCTTAACGTTGTGCGAGGAGGGATTGGCGATATTCAGAAGATTGGAAGAAAGACCCGGTATTATCTGGGCGCTTAATGCTCTGGGAGAGATGGTACGCATGGATGGCGACTACGAACGCGCAGGCA
>JAACFF010000218.1 GCA_009937635.1 Chloroflexota bacterium | reverse complement strand
CCACCGTGCACCTGTCCTTCCACGACAAGCGGGTTGATGATATTGCCACAATCGTCGATAGCCACAAAGCGGCGGATGCTTACTTCGCCCGTGCCCGTGTCAACATCAACAACACAGATGTAACTGCCAAATGGGAACGTCAGGTTTGGCGGATTGTAATAATCAGTCGCCTCTAAGCCCGCTTCCAGATCCGGTGGATGATCCGTATACGCGGCAAAGGCGATCTCCTGGATCGTCTTCGCCTGTTCCGGCGAGCCTTTGACCTGCCACTGGTTCACATTCCATTCCAGATCGTCTTCATCCACTTCCAGCAAATAAGCCGAGATCTTCTTGGCTTTGGCCCTGATCTTGCGTGAAGCCATCGCTGCGGCGGCCCCTGCCGTGGGCGTCGAGCGGCTGGCATACGTTCCTAGGCCGTAGGGAGCCGTATCGGTATCGCCTTCCTCGATTTCCACATCGGCCGCAGGCAACCCCAATTCTTCGGCTATGATCTGCGCGTAGGTGGTTTCGTGACCCTGTCCTTGTGATTTTGTGCCGAAACGAGCGATCGCTTTACCCGTAGGATGAATCCGTATTTCGGCTGAATCGAACATTTTAATACCCAAGATGTCATAATCCTGCGACGGTCCCGCTCCAACCACTTCCGTAAAGCTGGATATCCCAATGCCCATCAACTCGCCCCGCTCACGTTTCTCGGCTTGTTCCTTACGCAGCTCGTCGTAACCGATCATATCCATCGCCTTATTCAGCGCAGCATGGTAATTGCCGCTGTCATATTCCCAACCGGTCGGCGACTTATACGGGAACTGATCCGCCCGGATGAAATTTTGCATGCGGTACTGGGCCGGGTCCACACCTAGGTCGTTGGCCATCATGTCAGTCAGTCGCTCAATCATCTGAACGGCTTCGGTCACGCGGAATGAACAGCGGTAGGCGACACCACCGGGCGGCTTGTTGGTATACACGGCATCCATGTTTACATGCGCCGCCTCGAGATCATAGGAACCGGTGCAAATACTGAACAATCCTGCCGGGAACTTTGAGGGATTTGCCGCGGCATCGGCGCATCCGTGATCAGCCAGGCCGTTGACGCGTAAGCCAACCAATTTACCATTTTCGTCGGCGGCAAGCTCTGATTCCAAATGGTAGTCGCGGGCAAAACTATCAGCCTGTAGGTTCTCACTGCGATCTTCAATCCACTTCACCGGCTTACCAATGAGTAGACTGGCCACGGCGCACACCACGTAACCAGGATACACTGGCACTTTACCGCCGAATCCGCCGCCAATGTCTGGTGCGATCACTTGGATCTTATGCTCTGGTAAACCGCTAACCAAAGCAAATACCGTACGAATGGCATGTGGCGCTTGCGTGGTCATGTATAGCTGCATCTTACCCGTTGCCGAATTGTAATTGGCGACCATGCCACAGGTTTCAATCGACGCCACGTGGATGCGCGGGATGTACATATATTGTTTAACAACATGGGCCGCGTCGGAAAAGATCTTGTCCGTCGCCTCCTGGTCGCCTGCTTCCCAATGCCAGATGCGATTTGTCTGTAGTTCCTTTTCGTCGCGAACAATCACGTTGTCTTCCAGAGCGTCATATGGATTAATTACAGGATCAAGCGGTTCGTAGTCGACAAAGACATTCTCAACCGCATCGGCCGCCGCATAACGGCTGGTTGCGATCACGGCGCACACCTCTTGAGCGTAATAAATGACCTTCTCAGTCGGCAAAACCATTTGTGTATCCGACATCAGGGTCGGCATCCAGTGCAAATTGTGTGCTTCCAGATCTTTGCCCGTGATGACAGCCAACACGTCTTCCATCTCCAGCGCTGCGCTGGCGTCGATGTCCAGAATTTTGGCATGGGCATATGGGCTGCGCACAATGTCCATATATAACATGCCCGGGAGTTTCACGTCATCCACATATTGGCCCCTGCCCTGAATGAAGCGTGGATCTTCCTTACGTTTCATGCGATGACCCATGCCGCAGATTTCGGGGGGCGTGGTGATGCGCACATCCTCCGTCGTCTCCACAAAAGCGGACGCGTTTTCGGGCACGGTGTGTTTTGCCTCTATACGATCATCCACATGTTTCGGTTTGTCGGGATCATGATATTTCATGCTACAGCCTCCATATTCTCCGTGCTCATCTTCTCCGCGGCGTATTGGATCGCTTCTACAATCTTGTTGTAGCCCGTGCAGCGGCAAAGGTTACCCGATATGCCTTCGCGGATCTCTTGCTCGGTCGGGTCGGGATTCTTGGCCAACAACTGTTTTGCACTCATGATCATGCCTGGCGTGCAATAGCCGCATTGCAGGCCATGTTTCTCCCAAAATCCCTCTTGCAATGGATGAAGTTGGCCGTTCTCGGCCACCCCTTCTATTGTCTCAAGCTGGCTGCCATTGGCTTGAACGGCAAATACGGTACAGCTCTTTACGGTACGGCCGTCCATGATTACCGTACAAGCACCACAACTGGTTGTATCACAACCAATATGGGTACCTGTCAGATTAAGATCCTCGCGAATCAGGTGAACGAGCAACATACGTGCTTCAACTTCTTGCGTGAGTTCTTGACCATTGACCGTTACAGATATCGTATGTTTGCTCATGCGTTTCCTCCTCGGGCTCGTTCTAATGCCTTGCGTATAGCACGCTTGGTCACAATGCGGGTCAAGTCCCGTTTGTAAGCGACAGATCCTCTCAGGTCTGGTGATGGATCGCATTCGGCAGCAGCTGCCTGTCCAGCCGCTTCCAACACATCTTCGCTGACCACCTGCCCCACGATCGCTTTCTCAGCATTCCTGGAGCGCATAGGCACCGGGTTGACATTTGTTAAGGCAATACGTGCCGCTGTACACGTATCGCCGGACAGGGCCATACTCACCGCCACAGCTGAGATAGCGTAATCGCCCACTTTGCGCTCAATCTTCACATACGCGCTTCCAGTATTGGGTCCAGGAGTGGGAAGCTGAATCTCAGTCAAAATCTCGTCGTCTGCCAATGAGTTTTCGAACAGATCGACGAAAAAATCATCAATCCCGATTGTACGCGTTCCCTGCGGGCCATAAGCAATGATTTTGGCATCATAAGCGAGCATCACCGCCGGGTGATCATTGGCCGGATCGGCATGAGCCAGATTGCCGCCGACTGTTGCCCGGTTTCGCACGATTGGATCGGCGATTACGCGTGCCGCATCGGCCAGGAGCGGATATTTATCCTGAACCAGCGTTGATTCCTCCAGGTCCGATTCACGTGTCATGGCGCCAATGGCCAGGTGGCCATTGTCTTCTCGCACGTACTCGAGATCTGTAAGACCATTAATGTCTATCAGAACTTCAGGCAGAGACAACCTGAAGCGCATTGCGGGAATGAGGCTTTGACCGCCAGCTATCAACTTGGCATCAAATCCATGCTTTTGCAACAGCCCCACAGCCTCTTGCAAACTGCTTGGCGCATAGTAATCAAATTCACCAGGAATCATAATTAATTACCTCCTTTTCAGGTGCCGCGTCTACGGCATAGCAAACACACAACCAACATAATCGCAACTGCAATAACGATAGGGCGATACTCAGGGGCCACGAGGTCGCCGGCAACGTCTTTTGCCACATTCATGGCCACGGAAGCTTGCGATGGCGGTGTATATTCAGGCAACTCTGCCGCGGATACGGCTTCGGCAACTTCCTCCGGCGACGCACCGGCAGCCTCCGCAGCCTCCGTGGTTACCTGTACCGCTTGCTGCACTTTCAAGTACTCGTTCAAGCCATCCAGGCTCTGGCGAATGATGGATTTGGCCGAGGCATCAAGCAGTCGTTGGCCAACGCTGGCGATGCGGCCGCCCACGCGCGCGGTGCCTTCATACATCATAGTCGTTTTATCGCCTTGATCAGAAAGCCGCATTGCACCGTTCGCTTTGACGAAGCCCGGCGCCCCTTTTCCATCCACGTCCAGGTTATAACTTTCCAGCGGAACGAGGCTGGACAGAACGATATTCCCTTTGAATTTTCCCTGTACGGGCCCTACCTTTACATTCAGTATGCCTGCGTATTCGTTCTCTGCAATCTGTTCAAATCCCTGGCCACCTGGCATCACCTTGCCAAGTACGTCAGGGTCCTGCAATGCCTCCCACACCATTTCTCGTGGGGCATCAAACGTGTATTCTCCACCAACTTCCATATGCTCAATTCTCCTTTCTACTAACTTAACTCCACTCTTTTAGGCATATCGTTGACCGAGCGACGCTGGCCAAGCGTGCTCAAGTGTATCGATAGGGCAGACAAGCTCTGCAAATTGTGAACAGGTAAAAAATCGTCGACAAAAGGCAACGCAGCTTCCATACCACTAACCGTGGGCTGGTACGTTGTTTTGCCCAACAACGGGTTTAGCCAGATAAGTCTGTGGCAGCGATGCTGCAGATAGCGCATCTCTTGCCGCAAAATCCGAACATCGCCGCGTTCCCAGCCGTCGCTAACGACCAATACGATGGCACCCCGCCGCAAAACCCTGCGGCCCCAGCGGCGGTTGAAGCTCCTTAAGCTTTCGCCGATCCGCGTTCCCCCTGACCAATCGATAACCTGGCTACTTGCTTCGGCCACAGCGCTATCGATGTTCTTTAATTTGAGCTGCAAGGTGATGCGGGTCAGTCGCGTGCCAAAAACGAAACATTCTACGTCGCGCAAACTGTGCGAAACGGTATAAAAGAACTGCAACATGAGACGCGCGTATTTCTCCATCGACCCGCTGATATCGGCAATGAGAATGAACGGCCGTTGCTTAATCTTACGACTCTGCCAGGAAAGAGCCAGCGGCGTTCCACCATACTTGGTCGCCGAGCGCATCACCTGGCGTAAATGAATGAGATTACCTTTTGGATCAGAGACGCGGCGTCTTGTACGGCGTAGGCTCACCTGCCAGCGCATATCCTGCATGAGTCGCTTGATCGTCTGCAGTTCTTCAGCTGTCATATGCGAAAACTCTTTGCGTTGTAAAACCTCGACGCTGCTGTAAGTCTCTGACCGGTCAGCTACGTCAATCTCTTCGTCCGATTGGCGCGCCTGGTAAGCCATGTAATTCACGACGGTGAACGGCTTGCGCCGCTGCCGCTTATGCCGTGGCGCGATAGGCATTTTCTGGCCACTGGCCAGCGGTTCAACTTTCTGCTTATCCCAGAAGCGGTTGAAAATCGTCTCGAAAAGCTTTAGATGTTGGTGCTGAGTGACCAGAAGGCAGCGAGCCGCATGAAATACCTGATCCCGGACACCGATATCGATCAACGTCAATGCCCGCGTAAAATCCATCGTCTGCTCCAACGAGACAGGCAAGCCAACCTGCCGCAGCATGCGCGTGAACAGCAGCGTGTTTTGCAAGAAAGCTTCAGAATTCTCGTTAACAACCATAACTTGCTAGAAGCCAGCCATTTTTCAAGCTTTTCACTTGCGCAAGCGATATTTTGAAATGCCTGGCATCTGAATCATCGTTTATGCTGCAACGGCCTCAGCGATAGAGTCCGCCACAGTGCCGCGCAGCCTGTCTACGTCATCCTGGTATTTCAAGATGATGCCCAAAGTAGCGTCGACCACGGCCGTATCTAACGACTGCGTATGCAGGTAACCCAACGCTTCCGCCCAATCCAATGTCTCCGCTACGCCAGGTGCTTTATAAAGCTCTTGCTGGCGCACAGCCTGGATAAAATCGACCACTTGCGCTGCCAGGCGCTGTGAGATACCTGGTACCTTGAGACGTACAATCCTTATCTCCTTCTCCCGCGTGGGATAATCGATCCAATGATAGACACAGCGCCGTTTCAGCGCGTCATGTATTTCACGCGTGCGATTGGAAGTGATAATGACCACGGGTTTATGCTCAGCGCGAAGCGTGCCGATTTCGGGTATCGTGATCTGGAAATCGGAAAGCAATTCCAACAAGAAACTTTCAAATTCTTCGTCGGCGCGATCGAGTTCGTCAATAAGCAGCACGGGGGCACCGTCGTGACTATAGGCGATCGCCTGCAGTAACGGCCGTTTCAGCAGAAACCGCTCCGAAAATATATCGGCCATGGCCGGGTCTACGCCACTTTTCTGACCTTGTCGCGCCTGGATTTCCAGCAGTTGACGCGGATAGTTCCACTCATATACCGCCTGGTTAACATCAAGCCCTTCATAGCACTGCAAGCGGATGAGCCGCGTGTCAAAAGCTTCGCTCAGCACCTTGGCCGCCTCCGTTTTGCCAACGCCAGGTTCTCCTTCCAGGAAAATCGCTTTGCCCATCTTTAAGGCCAGGAAGAGGCTCGTACTTAAGCCAATATCAGGTATGTAATTGTATTTCTCCAGTAAAGCTGTTGTAGACTCCACCGAATCGAGCATAATCGCCGGCCGATTCAAGCTTTTCATTAAACCAATTCCTGATGCTGAGTCTGAAGTGCACGAATGGATAGCCACTATTTAGTGGGAACTAGTTAGCATTCTCCAGACCGCAGCGATGCATGTTGGGTTGCTGTCGAGGGATATTACAATGCGATTATACGAGTCTCGTAAGGTTTGTCAAAGGAAAAAGGGAATGAATCAGTAGATTCATTCCCTTTACTAAACTATCTTCTTTCCCGCTCAAGGATAATACTATTTAGATGGCATAGGACCCACTCCCGGATCCAATTGGAAGTTGCCCTTGCCCCTTACGCCGTTAACTTCTTCCGTATTCATGGCGTACTGAAGGACTGAGTAGGCCGCGGCATCGGAGTTAACGTCGAGAGCCTCAAAGTTGATGTTATCAAAGGTGTCGCAGGCCAGATGGTAGCATGGATCGTACCGATCACCTGTCGTGCCACCCCAAAGCTCTACTTCCTCCTCCGTCTTGACGCCTTCGGCTCCGGTGAAGAGCCAACCAACCGGAATGCCGGCGTCGATGAAGGAGCCGTGATCCGAGCTCCCACTGAATTTGATGCTCTTGAACGGCAGGCCTAGCTCCGCGTAGTATGACTCGAATAGCTTCTCAATCTCGGCCGAGCCCGCGGGCGGGAGAGCGGTGTCCTTGCTGTCGGAGTAGTCGCCGTCAAAAATGAAGAAGCCATGGTTGGGTGAGCCGATCATGTCGAAATTGAGATACAGCGCGATCTCATCTCGCGCTTCTTGCGACAGACCATTGACGTAGGCTTTGGAGCCAATGAGATCGGATCCCGTGCCCCACCAGGCAAAGCGCACGGTGTTACGCGGCTTTACCTTGCTCATCTGCACGGCCGTCTCCAAAATAGCAGCGCTGCCTGAACCGTTGTCTGATATGCCAGGCGTCCCATGGACAGAATCCAGATGCGCACCGACCATCACGACCTCCCCGCTTTCACCTCCCGGCAGCTCCGCGAGCACATTGACCTCAGTCACGACCTTTGCTGAAGCGGCATCGACGATTGCTTCGACGCCTTCTTGGGATAGGGCAACGCTCTGGGGAAACCTCACGCCTATGAGAGGAATGGTCAAGTTGCTGGGGCTGCCATCTAGCAGCAGCGCGGCAGTGCCAACATACTGATCGGCTCTATAGACAAAGGCTTCCTCGACGAAGAAAATCACCGCTTCAGCACCAGCCTTTTCGGCATTGCTTGCTTTTGCGGAAAATATGCAGGCACCTTGTTGGAGCAAGGCGATGTCGCTTGGGCCAGAAAAGTCTAGTCCGTCAAAATCAGACGCTTCACATCCGCTGGTAGAATTAAATGGATCGGCCGGCCAAGGTTCTTCACCCAGGGCGAGATCGACGGGGATGACCGGTCCAGAAACTGTGCCAGTACCCGACCCCCTAATATTGCCCGTCTCGTAGGTCGCTTTGACGGGCGCGATCTGCTGCAAACTCGCCGGTGGCTCAAAAGCGAAATCAAAAGCGTGAAGCTCAGTTTCATAGCCGGCATCCTGCAGCGTGTCGACAACATAGGCAATGCTGGCATCATACCCAGACGTCCCTGCCGCACGATTCCCGCCATGATCATCGGCGATGGCCTGCAAGGCCGTCAGGTGTTTGCGTACCCCATCGACGGTTACGCATTCAAGCAGCTTCGCTTGCGTATCGTTGGTCCGGCTACCACAGGCATCGGAACCAGCACAACCTATCAGACCGCATGACAGGGCTACCAGGACAAAAAGTAGAGTAAGAGTGCAAGCTTTACACATTTGGCATTTCCCCCTTTGTTGATTTGTCATTCATCTCATGGGACAATGACCTCATCCAGGCTCAATGGACAAGAATTCGGATATTACATGCTCCCATTAATCTCATTATAGCATAGAGCCTGCGTGAAAATGCCGTTTTCATTACAATTGATAAAAAGTACAGGAGGCGCCTTATGGAGACTAGTAACGATCGTGACCTTTTTGTGCAAAGTGCGAATTGGCTTGTCTTTGTCTACCTTATCGTAATCCTTTCCGTTGTTAATCTATTCCTTTTGCTATTACCTATCGATAGAAATGCCAAGAATGTGATATTTGTCATCACCGGTTTGATCAATATCATCTTTTGGGTAGACGCCTTTTACTGGCTGCGTAAGCTGCCTGGCCGGCGTTATCTAACCCATTATCATGGCCGGCTGGCCTTTATTGGCAATATTCCGATATTCACGCCGCTTCGGCTGCTGCAACTTTGGTTATTCTACAGAAAAATGCAGCAGCTCGATCTGCCGCTCATCTCAGAAGTCAAGGTCGACAGAAATCCACAGGGCATTCTGCTTTTTTTCAGTTTTGTGGCCATTGTGATTTTTGAATTTGCCAGCGTTCTCGTTCTGAATGTAGAAGCAGGGGCTGCCGGCGCGAATATTGAAACCGCGGGTGATGCCCTGTGGTGGTCCTTCGTCACCGTGGCAACCGTAGGGTATGGAGACAAGTATCCAGTTTCATCGGGAGGTCGGGGGGTCGCCATACTGTTAATGATAGTGGGGATTGGCATGTTCGGGGTTTTTACCAGCACGTTGGGCGACTGGTTCCGCCGCCCCCGAAAGCTGCGAGGGTCACAACAAGGAAACCGTGATGAGGACAAGCCTGTAACCATCGCAGAGATGCGCAAGTTGCTCGAAGCACAAAATGTGGCCTATCAAAAAAGCATCGCCGAATTGACAGATAAATTAAATATGCTGGAGAAAAAAATATGATCCGCTGTGCATGGCCTGGGGATGATCCGCTGTATGTAAGTTATCATGACGATGAGTGGGGCGTGCCCATCTATGATGACCAACTGCTGTTTGCCAAGCTGATTCTGGATGGCGCCCAGGCCGGCCTGAGCTGGATCACGATCCTGCGCAAACGAGACAATTATTGGCAGGCTTTTGACCAATTTGATCCCCAGAAAATCGCTGCCTATGACGAGGCCAAATTTGAACAGTTGATGAACAATCCGGGCATCGTGCGCAACCGGCAGAAAATCCGCGCGGCGATTAAGAATGCCCAGGCCTATCTGCAGCTTAAGGAAGAATTGGGCAGCTTCAGCGACTTTCTCTGGGATTTCGTAGACGGCAAACCCATAAACAATGGCTGGACGACCTTATCCCAAATCCCCGCCAAAACCCCGCATTCGGAAGCAATGAGCAAAGCGCTAAAAAAACGAGGATTCAGCTTTGTCGGCCCCACCATCGTCTACGCCTTTATGCAAGCCGTAGGCATGGTCAACGATCATACCGTAGATTGTTTTCGTTACGAGGAGATAGAAGCCATGTCGGCCAGATAAGATCAACTGTACGGTCAATCCCTTCAAATCGCAGATGGAAGTTTCAGCCTTTTGGGCATCCACGCTGCAATAGAAAACATCAGCCCAATCAGCGTAATCGCCGTAATCTTTGATTGATTGTAATCCTATTTCAAACATAACACCTAGTAACGGCCGACGCTCCTATCCACCTCAACCGCGTACGCTTCAATGCCTCCATCGAGGTTCCAGACATTATCATAGCCGTTACTGCGCATCCACTGCGTCACTTGCGCG
>JAACFF010000217.1 GCA_009937635.1 Chloroflexota bacterium | reverse complement strand
GATCGATCGCAGGGAGATTTGGCAATCGTAAGCCGCCCAGCGCCGCCTATGCTACTCTGAGCCCAATTTTCCACCAGGATAAGAGCGGTCTCTTTGTGGGCGGCAATTTCTGGGACGGCCGTGCCACCGGCGAGAAGTTAGGCAACCCGGCGGCCGACCAGGCGCAAGGGCCTTTTACGAACCCTGTTGAACAAGCACTCCCAGATTCGGATGAAGTCGTATACCGGGTGTGTAACGCGGCCTACGCCGATTTGTTTAAGGAAGTGTGGGGTGAAGACGTATGCGAACCCGATAACGAAGAAATGGCATTTGGTAACATCGCACTGTCTATCGCTGTCTATGAGGACTCGTCTGAGGTCAACGCTTTCACTTCCAAACATGATCAGACATTCAGCGGCAAAGTTAAGCTGGATAAGCAGGAGCAGCGCGGTTATGCCTTGTTCCGCGGCAAGGGGATGTGTCACCGCTGCCACATCAGTAATGGCAAAGAAGCGCTCTTTACTGACTTTACTTTCGATAATCTGGGCGTGCCAAAGAACCCGGAAAATCCAGTTTACGATGTCGATCCCACATTTGTTGACGCGGGCCTGGGCGGGTTCCTCGAAAGCATGGAATACCCAGAAGAGGTATACATGGCGGAGTGGGGCAAACAGAAAGTGCCTACGCTGCGCAATGTAGATTTGCGACCAGATGAGGACCCGGTAAAGGCTTATGCCCACAACGGCTACTTCAAGACGCTGGAAGGAATCGTTCACTTCTACAATACACGTGATGTGAAAGATGTGTGCCCAGGTGATTACACCGAGGCGGAAGCACTCGCTGTCAATTGTTGGCCGGCGCCAGAAGTAGCTGAGAACGTCAATAGTGATGAACTGGGTGATCTGGGCCTTACTGCAGATGAAGAGGCAGCCATCGTGGCTTTTTTGAAGACGTTATCGGACGGTTTCATGCCGTAAAGATTTGCTACCGGTGTCGTGAATGAACCGGTATAAAAGTCCGGAAAAGATTTAGGGCCTGTTGAGTTCAGCAGGCCCTATTTTCTGAATCAAATTCAGCAAGCTTTTGGCAGCACAACTTGGAAGTTTAGCCCGGCCAGGCATCCATCACCTGACGCAAGATGGCCAGTTCGCCGATGTGATAGGCGTTGTGATCGGCGACGACGAGGATCTCTCGCAGGATGGTGTAGCCGGGGGCATGGGGGAGTTCGGCGTAAAGATCGACTTCTGGATCGTTTACCAAGGCTACCAACGCGGCGCGATCAGCGCGGAAGCGGGCCAGACTGTCTTCCCATTCTGCAGCAGTAGCCTGCGCTTCAGGATCGGGCCAGTAGCCGGCCGGCCACTCCAGCGCAATGTAATTGGCATTGTGGATGAAGTCCAGGATATCCCATTGGGCGATGCGCAGGTGCTCTACCAGGTGCCAGAAGCTGTAAGGCACGTTGGGCGGGCGGGTGTTGATCAAGTCAAAGGGGAAATTGGCTACGGCATCGTCAAAAGTCATGTGCGCATTACGGCCGTCGAGCAACTGCTGCAATTGTTGGCGAATAAGGGTTTGATTGGTCATGGTTTGCTCCTATGAGTAGATATGGGATGTGTTTCAGTCTGGTCAAGTCACGGCCGTATTGTACTGGTATAATGGTTTGTCGTCAGCGGTCGTTTGTCGATAAAAAGCAATCTGTGACGCGGAGCTCGAATCGCGTTACAATCTAGGTATAATAATCACAGGATTGTCCCCAGGAGGAACTTGCTATGAGTATCTTGATTTGGGTGTTATTTGGCTTCGTTGCAGGTCTTGTCGTGGCTGCAATCATTTATTTGGTTACGCGAGGAGGTTCATCTCCTGAGGTTGAAGCCGTAGAGGATGATACCGCGGCGCAATTGGCGCGGGCGCAGGCCAAGACGGCCGTCCTTGAAGACAAAGTGCGTGAAGCGGAAGAAGAACGTACCAAATTGCGCGCCAGCCTGGAAGCGGAATATCAGGAAAAACTTGATGCGGCGATTGCAGAGCACAGTGAGATAATGGATGCGGCTGACGCTGGTCACCGCGCGCGGTTGGAAGCAGCCGATTCTGAATACCAGGAGAAGTTGGAAGCAGCCGCGGCCGATTGCGAGACCAGGCTCCTGGCCGCCGAAGATGAGTACCGGGCCAAGCTGGCGACGCTGAGAGCGCAGTTTGATAATCTGGAATCCGCATTTGCTGAAGCGCAACTGCCGGATGCGGACGATTCCGGTTCGGCTGCCGGCGCCGTTGTGGCCGGCGCGGCTGCCGCGGCAGCGGTTGGCACCTTGAGCGGCGATGACGAGCCTGACGGCGACCTGGAGGTAACTACCAGTGAGGATATTGTTGGCGAAGAAGAGCCGCTTGGAGACGGTTCTGAGGAGGGAGAATTTCCGGGGAGCGCAGCGCTTGCCGCTGCTGCTGCGGCCGTGTTGATCGCCGATGATGATGAAGCTGCGGATGAGATCGACGAACAGGCTGTTGCGGCGATTGATGCTGAGCTGCAAGCTGTAGAACCAGTGGACGTCGATAGTGAGGCCGCTGTCTCAGAGGGCAGCGATCAGTTATCGCTGTCGGAACAAGAGCGTTTAGAAGCGGCGAGGCCGGAGCAAAGCAGTGCAATGGTGCAGGTCGCATACGATTTGCAGGATAAGGCGGAGGAGGCGGCCCATCGAGCAGACGAGCATACGGCCGAGATAGTGACAGCGGCATTGGTGGCCCGCAGCGCCGCGGCAAGCAAGAAAAAAGATGAGCCTATTGAAGAAAAGGGATCTGCGGTAACGATTGAACAGTCTGTTGACGATGAATTTAATGCTCTGCCCGACGCGGCTGAAGATTATGCCGAACCTTCACAGGAGGAAGCGGCGGAGCAGGGGCAACCTGGTGCAGTTGATGACAGTGAGGTTGCGGACGTAATCGAGCGGGAGCAAGAAGCGGTCGCGGCCGGCGTTGCGGCTCAAAAAGTGTTTGAGGATGAGGAAACGGCCGGTGCCGAAGCGCATCAAGTTGAGGGCGAGACAGATCCGGAAACGGCCGAGCAGGTAGGTGAGGAAGAGCCGGTGTCAGCGGATTCGCCCTGGCCGGAAGATACCAGCAAATGGCATGGTGAATACTTCAACAATGTGACCTTGGAAGGCGAGCCAGTTCTGGTGCGCGAGGATGCTGAGATAGATTTTGACTGGGGCATGGGCTCGCCAGCCCCTGAAATTAACGACGATAACTTTTCGGTGCGTTGGACGAGAGAGGCTAATCTACGGCCGGGACTTTATCGCTTCACAGTGACCTCAGATGATGGCGCGCGGCTCTGGGTGAATGAGCGACTGGTGATCAGCGCCTGGTACGATCATACGGAGATGACTTTCCGACGGGAGATGGAATTGCCCGGCGGCCCTGTGGATCTGCGCCTCGAATATTATGAAAAGAGCATGATGGCCATGGTGCGCATATCTTGGGAGAAAATTGGGTAAGGGAACATCAGGCTCAATAATGATGATTTAGAAAGACAATTCCGAAACATCTTAAATAGACACGCTGTCGGGCTTCATTCAGACACTAGTCCTGTTAGTCGAACCAACTCATCCCACAGCCTTTTTCCAAATACCTCGTCATTCATTGCCTTGTCAGGTTTTTCCACGCGCTTATCCAGTTTGAACAAGGCTCCATTGATTGCATTACGATCTCGATACGAAAGCATCAGATCAGCAATGGGCTCACCCGCGACCGCAGGTGGCTTTGCGAAGAAAGCTGACATCGTCCACCAGAAAAAACCCACGCGTCCGGTTGTTAGCCACCTTTTCTTTACCTCCGGATCTGTCTTATCGATGATGAACCCAGGATCGAATGCTACAGAGGAGATTTTTCCTGCATATCGTCGAGCCAACTCTGCAGCGATCACCCGGTTGCATGTCTTGGTCCTGTTGGCTGCTGTCTCCGTCTTGTGATTTTTGATGCTTTCAAGATCATCCCAGTCGATCTCTTTATAGAATGGTGCAATCACATGAAGGACCAATCCGTCTGATTGCTCCATCCTCTTTACCAAGAGCCGGGTGAACAGAAACGGCCCCATCACGTTCGTAGCAAACATCACCTCATGACCGCTGGGCAGGATGTTCGGACCATTTTGGACAGTGGCGGCGACAGATAGTATCAGTCCATGTATCATCGGGTATCGGTTCAACACCTCCGCAGCCGCGAGCCTTACAGACTCCATATCAGAGAAGTCGATTACCAGCGAGGCAATATCCGTATCCTGATAATCGATCTGCGCTTCAGATAAAGCGACACGGATAGAATCCGCCCTGGCTTCTACTGTTTCGAGCCTACGTCCGAGTAATACAACTCTAGCGCCACGTTTTGCCAGCGCGGCCGCAGCACCTCTCCCAATGGATCCGGTGGCTCCAGCAATCAGTATTGTCTGCTTATCCGTCATTTTGATCATCTCCCCTGTAATTAAATGATGAGTTGCTGATATCAGTGGATTTCTCCGTTGGTTGTAAACTATCTTTGGCCGTCATCGTTTTGCATCATTATTGGCTATTTCCGAGGCCAATGAAATCTTACGCCTTCATCCTAACCGCCAGATGGTATTAGTGTCATACCCCGAAGGTGTTATTAGGGGGTGTTAACAATAAGCACGGAACATTGAAGGGTGCGCGTGGGATCAATAAAAAAATACGGTCCGGACGCTTGATGCTTAGGCCACAGCCCAGGTTCAAAGTACGACGGGACGATATCCTTCATAGCTGTGGCTGTGCCATTGACCTTTAGCTAAGACATAAGTATGCCATTGGTCGATACATTCATTGATGCGCCATATCAATTGTAATAGTGCGAGATTCGTACCCATTGGTACGTTTGTGTGATGGCGATTGACATTTGAACCTCTTTGTAAGATTTTGAGCTTTCCTACAATTATGGTTTATGTTATCGCCATCGCCACCTTCTATATAGCCGAAACTAGACATTCCCAAAGCTTGGGAAACGATAGCGGGTGCCGGCTCTTGACTTAAATCGTCTCCTATGTATAATACGACCATATTATACATAGGAGACGGCGTTATTCTTGAAGAACATTACAACCTGATAGAGGAGCTTCAATTATGAAAATTGCGCCAGGAATTTATGAGGTTGGTGCGCCGAAATGGGGCTATTTCAAGGCTGGTAACACCAAGGCTTACCTGGTCGAGGATGGGGATGACTTGATCGTCATCGACACCCATTATGATGCGGACGCCAGGTTCATTTTGGATGAGATATCACGCATTGGTAGAAAGCCAGAAGACATCAAGCACATTGTAATAACGCACGGCCATCGCGGGCATATGGGGGGGATGGCGACCTTAAAGCGCCTGAGCGGTGCGCCTGTTTATGCTCATGAGTGGGAGGCGGATATCGTCTCTGGCGATAGAGCTATCCCCAAAGTGGATATTTTCGTTTTCAGCCCCATCCAAACCTGGCCTATCATCATCGTTGGCCAGACGACGGGGCGTTGGAATAAGGTTGAGCCGGTAACGGTCGACCGAATCGTCGACGAGGGTGACAAGATCGGTCCGCTGCAGGTGCTACATACGCCAGGCCACACGCCGGGACACCTGGCCCTCTACTGGCCAGAGCGCAAGGCGCTCTTTACCAGCGACTGCTTCGTCACCTGGCCGCTGATCACACCTGGTTGGCGCAATACGATGCTAAATGTACCTCAATCTTGGCAAACGTTGGCGCGACTGGCGACCCTGGACGTAGAAGTGATCTCCCCTGGGCACGGCGATTCGATCAGGGAGAATGGCGGCGCAGTTCTAAGGGCACTGGCGCAAAAAGGGAAGTTTTGAGAAAGATTGGAAAAGGTTCGCGGCTGAAAACAGAGAATACTCAAGCCAAAGTGAAACATTTCCGCAGGTGAGGCGCTTCATAAGCAAAACTTGTAAGATAATATATGTTTGATATACTTGCCCGTATTGTTGAGGAACCGGCTTTTCTGCCCTCCGTAATTTTGACGGAGTCACGTGGAGCGATTTTAACCAGATGAACCATTCATTGCCTGCTGAAGGCTCAGATTTGACCGCCTCCAAGGCGCGTAGCCGCACGCGGCGCCGGCAGAAGTTTAAGTCAGCCATTGAAGGGTATCTCTATCTCGCGCCCACGCTGATCATCCTTTCTATTTTTGTCTTCATACCGATATTTACTTCTTTCCGGCTCAGTCTGAACCGCGTTGCTCCCTTTGGCAGCCAGATGATTTTTGTTGGCCTGGGCAACTACACGCGTTTGCTGGCCGATCCCGACTACTGGAACAGCATCCGGGTTTCGCTGCTCTTTATGGTGGGCACAGTGGCGGTTGGCATTACAACGGCCGTTTTTCTGGCTATTGCTCTCTCATATCCACTCAAGTATCTCTCCGGATTGCACCGTCTGCTTATATTTGTACCTATCGTAATCAGCAGCGCCGTCACCGGCGTCCTGTTTAAGTGGATCTACCATCCGGTGGTAGGCTATGTGAATTACGCGCTGGAGCTGGTGGGCATTGAGGGGCCGAACTGGCTGGCTTCTAAGGAATGGGCCTTGATAGCGGTCATGTTGGCAGTCGCCTGGCGCCAACTAGGGTTTAACGTCATTATTGCTTTGGCCGGTATTCAAAACATTGATTCCACCTATTATGAAGCCGCTAAAGTAGATGGTGCCAATGTGTGGCACCGTATTCGTCATATTACCTTGCCGCTCCTTTCGCCTACGTTATTTTTCCTGTTAATCATCAACGTCATTAACAGCCTACAGGTATTTGGTGAGATTAACATTCTTACCTTAGGAGGGCCTGGTGGAGCAACAAATACGATGCTCTATTCGATATTTTTTGACGCTTTTGTGGGTACACCCTTCCGAGGATACGCATCGGCACAGGCCTACCTGTTATTCTTACTGATTTTGTTTATGTCCTTTGTCCAATTTAGGGGCGTGGGACGGAAGGTGCATTATCAATGAGCGCAACTGCTCCGCAGCAACGCACAAAGCGGTTTAGATTCAAGTCCGGCGACTGGATAATGCAGTTTATGTTGATTGGCATTGGATTACTGGTAGCCATGCCGATTTTCCTGGCCATATTTGCCAGCTTTAAGCTGCCCACTGATGTAACCAATTATCCCCCAACTTTATTGCCCGAAACGTGGACATTTGAGAATTACGTAACGGCATGGACATCCAAGCCTTTTTACCGGTTCTTTCTCAACAGCATCATCCAGACTGGGGTGATCGTGATATTCCAGGTCTTGTTTAGTATCCTGGCCGCCTACGCTTTTGCCGTTCTGGAATTTCCCGGGCGTGATTTGCTGTTCTATCTTATTCTGGCCAGCCTGATGGTTCCTTTTCAATTGACCTTTATCCCTAATTTTTTATTGATCAGTGATTGGGGTTGGGCCAATACCTATATGGGACTAACCGTGCCTTTCCTGGCTAGCGCCTTTGGCGTCTTTTTGTTGCGCCAGTTTTTCCTGACCGTTCCGAAGGATTTTCACGACTCGGCGACCATTGATGGGGCCAGCAATTGGACCTATTTATGGAAGATATTGGTACCCTTAAGCAAAGGGGCTATCAGTGCCTTTGCCATTTTTGCTTTCTTAAGCGCCTGGAGCCAATATCTTTGGCCGTTGATCATTACCAATGACGAGAGTATGCGAACTATACAGATCGCAATACGTTTCTTCTTGTTTGATCAGGAACGTGGCGCTGATTGGGGTGCGATTATGGCAGCAGCTGTTATCGCCTTAATACCTACGCTACTCATATTCCTGGTTGCTCAGAAGCAGTTGGTAAAGGGCATCGCCATGACCGGCTTGAAGGGTTAGGCGATTCTACTTTCAGAGTAGGCTGCCGACACGATTTCGCATTGTCCGACCAAATTAATTGTCTGTTCTCGGCCATCATTGGCCTTTGTTTTAATGTTGCTTGTCCTAGTTGAGCAGTCTAAGACGAGCGCCCGTCCTTAAAAGGAGGATATTATGAAACATTATTGGAAAGTAGTTAGCATACTGTTGATTTTCGGGCTGCTTCTTGCCGCCTGTGGCGGTACGGAGCAGGCACCTGTCGAGGAAGCACCTGCTGAGGAGGCTCCGGCTGAAGAACCGGCTGCTGAAGAACCGGCTGAAGAACCGGCTGCTGAAGAACCAGCAGAAGAGCCGGCTGAAGAACCGGCTGCTGAAGAACCGGCAGAAGAAGCGATGGAGCCCGTAACCATTGAATTCTGGCACGCCATGGGCGGCGACCTGGGCGAGGTAGTTGACGAGTTGGCCGCACGTTATAACGACAGCCAGGACGATGTCCAGGTCAATGTAACTTTCCAGGGCAGCTACGATGATACGTACAATGCTCTGTTGGCTGCATTTGATGCCGGCACGGAACCGAACATCACCCAGAATTTCGATCTGGCGTCACAGACGATGCTCGACACGGGGCGTTTGATTCCCGCCCATCAGTTGATGGCTGCGGACAACTATGATGATAGTGTCTTTGTTCCTGCGGTTCGTGACTACTATTCCGACGACGAAGGAATGGTGGCCATGGCCTTCAACAGCAGCACGCCCATCGTGTATTACAACGCCGAAATGTGGGAGGCGGCTGGATTGGGCGAACCGAATCCAGAATGGACCTTCTCCGAATTTTTGGAAGCTTGTGACGCGATTCAAGAATCGGGTGTAGAATTCTGTGTGACCTTGGGCCATGTCGGCTGGTACTTCGAGCAGATCTTGGCCAACAGTGGTGGCCTGTACTTTGACAACGACAACGGCCGTACCGGTCGCGCCACGGCAGCCGTTTTCAATGAAGGCCAGGGTGTGGAAGTATTCACTTTCCTGACCGACTTGTTCGCCAACGGCTATGCGCCAAATCTGGGAAGCACATGGACCGACACTGACGCGGCTTTCCTGGCCGGCCAGACAGCCATGGTTTTTGACTCAACCGCCGGCGCGCGTGGTTTTCAGGATGCCGCTGAATTTGAAATCAAGACCAACTACATTCCGCACAGCGACAGTAGTGACCGCAACGGCGTGGTCATTGGTGGCGCTGCACTGTGGCTTCTGGACTCCAGTGACCAGGCTGAAAACGCCGCGGCCTGGGATTTCATGAAGTTTATGGCCGAGGAAGATCAGCAGGTGACGTGGCACACTGGCACCGGCTATTTCCCGGTACGTGTTGATCTCGACGACAACGCCGATCTCAATACCTTCTGGGAAGAAAACCCTAACTTCCGCACGGCCATTGAGCAGTTGGCTACGACGAACACGACCACGGGCGATGGTTCTCCGAACTACGCTGTACTCGGCGGTCGTGCAGGCCCGTTCCCGGCCATCCGCCAGTTCACGGTAGATGCTTACAGCCGTGTGCTGGACGATGGTATGTCGGCTCAGGAAGCGCTCGATGAAGCGGTTGAAAAAGCCAACCAGGAGCTTTCTGATTACAACGCTTTCTTCGAGTAAAGATGAGTAAAAGCGGAAGGCGCGGTTGCAAAACCGTGGCACCGTGAGCATGCGGGGATTGGGTAGGAACGGCAAGAGTCGATTCTGCTCAATCCCTGTTCTGTTTTGGTGGGGTAGGATGCTGCCGCTGCGACCCTTATTGATCTTATTGACTATGCTGTTGGTCGCCTGCTCCGTGCAGGGTGGGGCAAAGCAGTTGCCCCCTGAGCGTGATTTGCCGGCAAAATCTGGGGCAGAAGCCGTTGTGAGCGACGATCAGACGAACGGGTTACCTCCTGGTTTTGACGTTCAAGGGCATCGGGGAGCGCGTGGATTAAGGCCTGAGAACAGCTTGCCCGCTTTCGAGACCGCCCTGGATCTGGGCGTCAGTACATTGGAACTGGACTTGCATTTTACGGCCGATCAGCAAGTCGTCATCTGGCATGATGACAAGATCGACAAAGAAAAATGTGGTCTCGATCCCGATACTGCAGTCGACGTGCGCGATCCAGACAGCCTGGTCGACTGGGGGTCCGAACTGATGATCAGCCAGCTAACCCTGGAGCAGGTTCAGGCCTATCGCTGCGATCGTAACCCCGATCCGGAGCGCTTTCCCATGCAGCAGAATGGTCCCACGGACCTGGCAGGAGATTATTATCGTATCATTTCACTGGCCGAACTATTCGATTTTGTGGACACTTATGCTGAGTCGGAGCAAAAAGGGAGGGAACAACGCGAGAACGCAGATATGATCGTGTTCAATATGGAGACGAAACGCAAGCCGGACAGCCCAAATGCGATTGGCGATGGTTTCGACGGCGTTAATCCAGGGCCGTTTGAGATGGAGATACTCGATTTGATAAAGGAGTATGGGTTGGAAGATCGGGTTACCATCCAGAGTTTCGATCATCGATCTCTATGGGTCATACGGTCAATCAATCCAGATATTAGCCTGGCCGCACTTACGTCAGGCGGGGTTCCCAATCCGCCTGGATACGCCGAGAAGGGGGCGACTATCTGGTCGCCTAATTATCGGGATGTAAGCCCGGCCATGGTCAGTAAATCGCATAAAGTTGGCTTGCAGGTGATACCGTGGACGGTGAACGAGGCGGGTGATATGCGAGATTTGATAGAGATGGGGGTGGATGGGATTATTAGTGATAGGCCGGATGTTTTGTTGGAGCTTGATAGGGCCGGGGAATAATTGGTTATGTGGAGGTTGGAAATGAGTAGAAGAAGGGGAGAATAATTAATTTTTGAATTGGTGAATTGTCAACGTAAGCGACGTCCAGTTGACCAATCATATATCCACAAATTAACCATTTTCATTCGACTCCTTTATTCGAAACTCGCCATTATTTTGGACTATGCGTCATAATCGACAGCTTATTCTCGTCTATTTTGCCTTTGTGTTGGCGTTCTTGTTGTTTGGTTGCAGCGAAGAGCCGCAGGAGAGCGTGCCGCACGTGGAGGTGCTGGCGGAGGGGCTGATCAATCCCTTGGGCATGGCTGTGCTGCCGGATGGGAGCTTGTTTATCGCCGAGGAAGGTACGGGGCAGAACGATCTCAGCGCAGGGGTTAGTCTGCGTACGGCCGACGGGCAGATCGGCCGTGTCGTTTCCGGATTGCCCAGCAGCCTCGATTCGGGTGACTTGTCCGGCACGCCGTTGGTAGCTGTCGCGCCGCAAGGGGATTTCCTGTACATCGGCAGTTTTGATGCTGGACATCTGTGGACCATGCCTCTTGGAGAACAACCGTTGACGCTGCCCGCGGAGCCTCTGTTGCCTGAACATCTGGGCAAGGTCATGGAGCCGCTCAACCAGGTCAAATTGATCAATCCATTTGACATAACGTTTAACAGACATGGCGTGCCTGTGGTGACGGATGCAACCGGTAATGGCGTGGCCACGGAGAGTCCTGACGGCACCACGCGTTTTTTCCATCGCTTTGCCGAACTGCGCAATCCTGAAAATGAAAAGATCACTATCGAAGCTGTGCCCACGGGTATCGAGCATGTAAATGCCGAATATTATGTGACGCTCACCGGCGGCTGTCCTTTTCCCGAGGGTGGAGGCGAATTGGTGGCCATTGACGAATCGCGCAACCAGCGCACTTTAGTCGATGATCTTAATATGCCTGTCGACGTGGCTTTGGGTCCGGACGGCACGCTTTGGGTGCTTGAGTTTGCCACTTTCACGCCCGGCGCTTCTTGTTTCTCGGGCAGCGGCTACCAGCAAAACAGCGGCCGTTTGAGCCGCATGAACGAAGATGGGACTTTGGAGACCGTGCTCGATGGGCTGAACTATCCCGGAGCGGTGCTGCCTTTAGATGACGGCAGCTTGTATATCAGCGAGGTATTTGACGGCCGTATCCTGCACGTCATGTTTGGCCCACCGGGCGAAGACGAAGCGGCTGCCGAGGAGAGCCTAAAAGGCGCGACGCCAACGCCTGAAATCAACCAGGTGAGTGATCTTGACGATGCTTTACTGGCGATCATTTCGCGGCTAGATTTACAGCCAAATCCTGGACAGGATCTGCGTGAAGCGGACACGGTGCAGGCGCGCCTGGGGCAGGACCTCTTTTTTGATCCCTTGCTTTCTGGCGATCAAAACATAAGCTGCGCGACTTGCCACCATCCGGCCCTGGCGATGGCAGATGGTCGCGTGCTGCCGATTGGAACCGGCGGCACACAACTGGGTCCTGAGCGCGATTTTTTGCGGCAAGTGAGCCTTGGACCAGATGCCAGCCGACCGCGCCGCCGGAGGGGCGAGACGGATGCGGCCACTGGCCAGACGGTAGTGGCCAATCCTTTCCTGGGCAATTTCGTGCCGCGTAACAGCCCTACGGTGCTCAACAGCGCCTTGCTGCCTGTGCAATTCTGGGACGGCCGTGTGGAGAGTTACGCGCTTGGCCAAGAGGTGAAGACCCAGGAAGATTTGGTCAACAGAATGAGCATGACTGATGCCCTGGCCGCCCAGGCGCTCTTTCCGCTGACGAGCCTGCACGAGATGGCGGGCGCGACATTGGGAGAGTTGGCGCCGCAGCAGATCCGCCGTGCCCTTTTTAAGCGGATTGCGTCCGTTCCTATGTACCCGCAGAAATTTGCGGAGGTTTACGGCACGCCTGGGATCAACGCTGAACGCGTCGCCGGGGCAATCGCCGCTTTTGAGCGGCGCTTTATTTTCACGAATGCGCCCTGGGATCGTTATCTCAGAGGAGAGAGGGATGCGCTCGACGATCAGCAGAAGCGGGGCGCGCTGCTATTTTTCGGCGCGTTGAAGCCAGCAGTCAACTGCGCGCAATGCCACAGCGGCGATCTTTTTACCGATCTGAAGTATCACAATTTGCTGGTCCCGCAGTTGGGACCAGGAAAAGGACATGGGGAAAACGGCCGAGAAGATTGGGGACGCAGCCGGGTCAGTTTTGACCGTAGAGATCAGTACAGCTTCCGCACGCCCAGCTTGCGAAATGTAGAATTGACTGCGCCCTATTTTCATAGCGGCGCTTATGCCAGTCTGGAGGCGGTGATCAGGCATCATGCTCAGGTATGGGACAGCGCCGCCAATTACGATCCTTCACTTTACTTGCCTCCCGCTTTTTACAGCAGCGTACGGCCGTTTGATCGCACCAAACAGGGCCATTCAGTTGCACCTGCTTTACGCGACGGCCTGCCCTTGGCGGACGGGGATATCGCCGATCTGGTTGCTTTCTTGCGTGCACTGACAGATGAGCAAGCCAGGGACCTCTCGGCTTTCATTCCGGATTCTGTGCCCAGCGGTTTGCCGTTGGATCCGCTGCCTGAGCTCGAGGGCGTGCGAGAGGCGGCTGTTCAGGAGTCTACGGCCGCAGTACCCGCCTCTGATCCGGATGCTACGACTCCATTTGGTTGGCGATTTGTGGATGGCACCGCCGACAGTGGTCTCGCTTTTCAACACGGCATATTTCGCGAGGTGATGTACGAGGACCCGGCAGCGATGATGGGCGGCGGGATGTGTTGGATCGACTATGATAAGGATGGTTGGTTGGATCTCTATCTTGTTAACAGCTACGCCGAAGAGGAAGCGAAGGCGTATGAGTTGACTGGTGGTCTACCGAAGAATGGGCTGTTTCGCAATGAAAACGGCCGATTTGAGGACGTGAGCGCCGGCAGCGGGGCGGATATCAGCCGGCGGGGCAACGGCTGCGTGGCCGCCGATTTTAACCAGGATGGCTGGACTGATCTGTTTGTCACGGCCGATGGACCTAATGCTCTGTTATGGAATCAGGGCGACGGCACCTTCGTCGAAGGAGCTGCAGCGGCGGGATTGGATGCGTCGGAATGGAACTCCGTGGCGGCGGTGGCCGATTTGAACCTCGACGGCTGGCCGGATATCTTCGTGGGCAGTTTCATCGACCTGGACAATCCGGTTCCAAGGCCCACTGGCGCGTTCCCTGGTGATTATTATGGCTTGCCAGATCATCTTTATCTCAACAATGGTTTGGGTGCGGACGGCCGTGTAACTTTCCGTGACGTGGCTAAGGAGGCAGGGCTGGAACGGGAGGAACGGGCGCTGGGGGCGATTTTCAGTGACCTGGACAGTGATGGTGACCTTGATCTGTACATCGCCAATGATGGACAAGCCAACCGCCTGTACACTTACGAAACCCGGCCTGCGGACAGCGAAGCAGATGCGCCAGGTTTGGGTTTCCGCTATGTTGAACGTACGCAGGAGGCGGAAGTTGGGGATACGGGCAGCGGTATGGGAGTCGCCGGGGCAGACTACGATGGGGACGGCCAATTTGACCTCTTTGTCACCAATTGGGAGGCGGAGTTGAACGCCATTTATCGTAATGAAACTGCTGACGAAGGCTCGATTAACTTCCGTTACAGCACCTATCGCATAGGCATGCGCGGTCTGGGCAATAATATGACGGGCTGGGGCACGGTTTGGGCTGATTTTGACCATGACGGGGATGTCGATCTGCTGACGGCAAACGGCCGTGTACCTATCAGTAACCGCGAGACGGATCCAGAGTTGGTGCGTCTTTATGGCAACCGATTGGCCGAAGGGCACGCTGGGGAGTATCGCGAGTGGACGAAGCTGGTTGGCCTGGAGGAGGTTGGGCCCTTGTTGTCGCGCGGCGCGGCAGCGGCTGATTTTGACAATGATGGCGATTTGGATGTGGCGATTAATCAGGTGGGAGGAACGGCCGTGCTCTTGCGCAATGAGGGCGGCAATGAGGCGGGGCATTGGCTGGAAGTGCAGCTAGAGGGATTTCATCCTGGGGCTGTGGTCACGCTGACATTGCCCGATGGGAAGCAGTTGAAACGGGAATGGCATGCGGGCAGCAGTTACCTGGCTTCAGAGGATCCGCGGCTGCATTTTGGTTTGGGGGAGGCAACGGTTGTGGAGGAGCTGCCGTGCATTTTCAGAGACGCGCCAGG
>JAACFF010000654.1 GCA_009937635.1 Chloroflexota bacterium | reverse complement strand
TAGACGAGGCGCTTCGGGCGCGCGTGAGACGAATGCTGCCTGTGCCAGATGGTTTTGATTTTCGGATGGGGGAGTAGTTGGATAGTCGAGTAGTTGGCTACTCTGGTGGTCATGTAGTCATGTGGCCGGACAGCTTCAGACACTCGCCCCTCATTACTCGATGCCGTCCAGTATCTGCAAAAACGCGGCTGGGGCGATCATTTGTACGCTTTTATATGAGCCCAGATTCAGGAGTTCGGTGGAAGAGGTGACCAGGTAGTCCGCTTCACCTTCCACGGCACAGGCGATGAAGATGTCATTGGTTGGGTCGCGGGTGAGAACGGACAGGAACAGCTCTCCCGGTACGAGGATGGCGCCCTGCTCGATGGCGTCAAAGAGCGCTTGCGGATCGGCGCTCATGACATGGCGCAGGCATGGTCGAGCTACTACCTCTATCAGTTCGCCCAAAACCGGCAGCGAGGCCACGACGACAAATCGCCCTTGCTGCCAATGATCTACAATGCTTGACAGCGTTTCTCCTTGGGTCAGGAGATAGCTGACAAGTATTCTTGTGTCCAGAACAGCGCTAATTCCGGTATCATTCTTCACTACCCAGCGCCTCATAAAAATCTTGCCGTGCATGCTCAGCCAGCGCCAAGGCTTCATCCTCGGTCAGTTCGTTGAAGGCGGCGTTCTCGGCCGCAACCTGGCGCAAACGGGCAAAGCTGGCAGCCCGTGCTTGTTTATACTTCACGTAAGCCTGGTACTCCTCATAGGGCAGAAGGGCTGCCATTGGTTTGCCGCGCGTCTCGATGATGGCAGCCTCTCCATTTGCGCGCGTCCAGGCAATCACTTCACGCGTTTTCTTGCGCAATTCGGTTGATGTTACAACCTTCGACATAGTATCACTCACCATTTATTGCTACCAGTTGCATTCTCTCTACCCCAGTATAAGGGTAACTGGTGTCAAGACCATTAAGAGCAGTACAATTATCATGTAAACTATTACCTTAACGCTTTTGGGCAAGAGTAAGTTGTTCCATATGAGTGAAATGATAGTGAATTCTGGCCGCGAGGTTGATTTTCTGGAGGCTCTGCTACACCAGTTGGCAGGGCCAGGAACAATGGCCGCCATTTGGTTCTACCAACCCGTTAACCTGCCAGTAACGGCCGAAGCGCTCGGCGGCCCCAGCCCTTTTGTGGACAGCGGCGCTATTCTGGCAGGTGATGGCTATCTTGTTGAGCTGGCGCCGGCAACGGCCGAGTCGCTAGAGAAATTCTTTGCTCAAAATCTAGATGCTTTATCAGCACTCATTCATGTTGAAATTGAGGTTGCCGGCGAACTGCAATTCAGATCGTATGAGAGCTTGTCTATCAACCTGCCTGGCCCGATGCTGACGCCAGAGTGGCAACATGCGCTGGTGCAGAAAGGGATCATCAGTTTCCGCTAGACGAGCTACCCGACAAATTGGAAATCGGACGCGGACGAGAGCGGATAAACTGAAAGAATCAGCGTATTCTGCGTTCATCCGCGTACAAATAGGTTTCTGGCGGCTAAAATGTTGGGTAACCAATCCGCTAAACAGCAAAACTCCGCTTTGACTGATACCTGATACGTGACCGCCTACTGGGCGAGTTCACGAATGGCGCGCCAGGGTGGATCTGTGTTGTAGTCGATGTATTTAACGCGCAGCAGGTGCATATCGTCTGGCGCTTCCAGTCCTTGGGGAAGCACGGCGTTGTTCAAGCGGATGGAGCGGTAATAGGGCGGGGAGATCTTGGCCACTAGTTCGCGATGCAGCTGGCTGTTGTTCCAGTTGTCCCTGGCTTCGGGCGTGGTAAAGAGGACCAGGTTGCCGAAGTCGCCATTGGGCAGTCGCACAGTGCTTAAACTTAGCAAGCCCGTATGTTCGTTAAAGACGGCTTCGAATTTCTTGTCGGCGTTGATCAAAGGCTTGATGTCCGCGGCTTTGCGCTTCTCGCCAAAAAAGCCGACGACGGTTAGCTCTTTGAGGCTGAAGAGCAGTTGGGGATGGACGTAATAGATGCGAAAATGGCGGCCCTGGGGATCCGATTGGCAGATGGGCTTTTTGCCTGGCCCGAAATCACAGACGACGGGATCACCATAGGTGTCGACGAGCTGACGCGCCATGTGACGCATGGTGGCCAGATCGTGCAGGCTGTGTTCGGGATTGGTAAACGGCCGATCGATTACTCGTTGATTAGTGTCAAGATGGTTGTTATTGGGCATCAAAGATTTCGCAAATTACGCAGGTTTTATGTGTTAGGGCGCCATTGTAACATAGGTTATGCATATGAAGGGCAAAACTAGCCAGGTTTTAAGGCGGCTTTTCGCGACGATGTGCTATTTTGCGGTGCCGCGCTTTTTTGTCCTATTGCTAAACCGCTTGAATTAGAAATATCCCCTAGAGAATACTTGTCACCGCCAATGACCTTGTTATATATCCTTGCATTTCCGTGAAGGTTATCTACCATTTATTGAACCAATCTTATCATCTCATCGG
>JAACFF010000653.1 GCA_009937635.1 Chloroflexota bacterium | reverse complement strand
CTTAACGCTCCTCAACGGTGACAGTATACTGATCTCCGCACCTACCTCCCCCTGGGGCAATTCTCTATCCATGCAAAAACATCGTCGTCTCTGATGCTGTGCCGGTTGTTCAGGTCTTACCTGATGCGTAATCCGTCTTGGATGCCCGTTTGTCATGATGAAGTTTTTTCAAATCAGAAGGCGCGCGGAGACATCCCATTCGCGACATTCTGACAAGTGTCGCGCATGGCTTGATAACAGAGCCATATTCTCTTCATTGAGAACGCCGAATACAATGCCAAGCGTTCTCTTATCTAGTGAGTCATGTACTATCCGGCATGATCGACTCGAGCCGGAAGGATCACCCATCTGAATGGGGATGCCATCTTCCCGTACGGGTTCGGCAGTATGTCATTGTCTGTCAGAGTAAGGCATTCGGAGTTTTCTCTATCCGGGCTTCGATCGAGTGGTGTCGGGACTAAATGGCAGCCAATTGGGTGTAGAATCTTTGTCTAACTTCGGGCCGATTAAGATCTTCAAATGACTGTTCGCCATGACTCGCGATGCGACGGGAACTTTATATCGTAGAACGTATATTGCGGACCGGGCACAGCCGCGAGGTGAATGCAATAAGTTGCATGATTTATTCGAAAATTTCCAATGAACAGTGATAAGAAAACGACTCAGCCACACGAACCAGGCCATGATCTCCATTTAGAGCACGAAGATCCCACCATACGCTTCTTGCATAGGGTCATTCGCGTTGCTGTGAAGATTCTTGCCGTACTCATGGTACTCGTCATTGTCTGGGGCATCGGCGACGTGATATTCGTGCTCTATCAACGCCTGACCGAGCCGCCATATCTACTTCTCAAGATTAACGATATTCTTGCAACTTTTGGCGCGTTCTTGGCAGTTCTTATTGCGATAGAAATCTTCATCAATATAAGTATGTATCTGAGCACCAACGTGATCCCGGTGCGCCTCGTCGTGGCAACTGCACTGATTGCGATAGCTCGAAAGTAATTATTTTCGATTTCGAAAGAATCACGCCGCCATTCATTTATGGTACGGCAGCAGTTGTCTTGGCTTTGGGCATAACATATTGGTTGATCACAAAGAGAACCTGATGGGTGTGAATTCGGCATTTGCTAACAGTAATAGCGGATTGCGCATCGGTCACTGGTAATTGGCGAGGAAATTCGTAGCGCCATGAAAATAGCTAACTGGAATATTCATTGGACTTCCATAGTATCCAAGATTTTTCCAAGAGCCTTATAAATCTATGTCACTGCTGTCCCGTTAACTGTCACAGTAAAGCCATCTGATTGACAGCAAGTTGATTATCCCGGGGAGGATCGCCGCGCAGCAAGGCCATCAGGTCTCGTTTCTCGAACAGATTGAGCTGTAACAAACGCAGGATTTGCTGCATGCTTTTAGTCAATTTCGACTGGAACTTGATAAATGCCAGAATCAGGTAAACGCACAGCGCTATCCAGATCTGTGTCAGGACCGCATTCTTGCTGGTACCCACGAAGGATTTGATCCGCAGATTCTGTTTGATCCATTTGAAGAACAACTCGATCTGCCAACGGCTCCTGTAGATGTTGGCGATGGTGCTGGCGGACAGCTTGAAATGGTTGGTCAAAAAGACATAGTGCTTGCCTGTTTCCGGGTCGCGGTAACCAATACGGCGTAATGGGATCGGGCACTTCCTCGAGGTCTGAACGCCAATGAACTCGATGGTCTGATCGCTGGTCACACCCTTGTCTTTCAATACCTGCCGACGGCTTATAACCCGGTAATGGGCATTGGATTTAAGCCGGGTGACAAAGAATATGCCTTTTTCCGTCAATTGGTTATACCAGCCATAATCGTTGTAACCCCGGTCAATGGCTACGATGCTCCCCCGGGGGATTCTCAGTGCACGGCCAACCGTGACGTCGTGGGTCTTGCCGTCGGTCACGGTGACAAACTCGGGCAGGTAGCCGGCATGATTCAGCCCGACATGGAGCTTGATCGCTCCCTTGGTAGTTCGAAAGTCCGCCCACGGAAACACCGACAGGCAAAGGTCTATGGTCGTCGCGTCCAGCGAATACAGCGGATTCTTGAAGCGAAAATCATGCCCCGGCGCCTTCCCCTGACAACGGCTCAGCAGCTTGCCAAATAACGCTTCATATAACGCGTAGGGCTTGCCTTCATTGATGCGGGATAAACTGGATCGGGACAGCTTGGCACTGCCCAGATGGTACAAACGATGCGCCTGTGAAGAGATATTGTCCACAATATCGCGCAAACTGCTACGACCCGCCAGCTGCGCCATGGCCATGGTCACAAACTGCGACCACCGCGAAGCCGTACGGAAAGCACGGCCCTCATGGTGCCGATTCGCCAGCACCTCGAATTCATGTCTCGGTACCAACTTGACTATTTGAGACAAGATCGTATTACAATGCGCCATGGCCTGATTCTCCTCTCTGATTCAACAAGTTATGCACAAACTCATTGTATCAAGGACGGTGGAATCAGGCCTTT
>JAACFF010000652.1 GCA_009937635.1 Chloroflexota bacterium | reverse complement strand
AACTATTGGTCAGGGCGCAGCACGCGCTATGCCAGCGACCTGGCTAAGGGCTTTAAGATCCCGATTGTGCACGTTAATGCCGATGATGCGGAGGCTTGTATTGAAGTGGCCCGCCTGGCCATTGCGTACCGGCAGCAATTTCAAGAGGATTTTCTTATCGATTTGATCGGCTATCGGCGCTATGGCCACAATGAGGGTGACGAGCCTCGCTTTACCCAACCGCGCATGTACCAAGTAGTCGACAGACAGCCCACGGTGCGGGAGCAGTGGGCTGAAACGTTGGTGGAACGGGGAATGATAAAACGTGACCTGCCCGAACAGTTGGTAAAGAAACAGCAGAAAGAGTTGCAGAGAATTTATACGTCGTTGGGGGTTGAGGAGATTGCGGAAGAATTGGAACCGCAATTGGAACTTCCACAGAAAGGGGCAGCGAAACGAGCGCCAACGGCTGTCGACGCCGACAGGCTGTACCAACTTCATCATGCTGCGCTCGATATCCCCAGCGGCTTTTATCTTAATAAGAAACTGGCGAGGGCGATAAGGAATCAACGTTCTCTCCTCGATGATCCCGAAGAACAGACCATCGACTGGGGGACGGCCGAAAGACTGGCGTTTGCCTCTATCCTGGCCGATGGCACTTCCATTCGCCTTACCGGCCAGGACGTGGAACGAGGCACCTTCAGCCACCGCCATTCTCTTTTCCGAGATAGTGAGAGTGGCAAAGTATATATTCCTCTGCAAGAGATCCCCCAGGCTATGGCTTCCTTTGAAGTCCGCAACAGCCCATTATCCGAAAACGCGGCTCTAGGCTTTGAGTATGGAGTCAACATTCAGGCTCCGGAGCGGCTGGTAATCTGGGAAGCCCAGTATGGCGATTTCATTAATGTTGGCCAATCCATAGTTGACGAGTTCATCGTCTCCGGCAACGCCAAATGGGAGCAGACGCCATCGCTGGTTCTGTTGCTCCCCCATGGCTACGAGGGGCAGGGACCGGACCACTCTTCAGCCCGACTGGAGCGCTTCCTACAACTGGCAGCCAAGACAAATATTCGTATCGCTTATCCAACCACGGCTGCCCAATATTTCCACCTGCTGCGACGACAAGCCGCCCTCCTTGAGACAGATCCTTTGCCCCTGATCGTAATGTCACCCAAAAGCCTGTTGCGGCACCCGCGAGCCGCGTCTACGTTGCATGAACTGTCAGAGGCGAGATGGCAATCGGTAATTGACGATCCAAAAGTAACTCTGGAAAACGCCGCCCAAGTGCAGAGACTGATATTGTGCTGCGGTAAGGTATACGTCGACCTGGTTGATATCCAGGACGAAAAAGAGGAAATGACTGTGGCCATCGCCCGCGTGGAGCAACTCTACTCGTTTCCAGCTGACCAGCTCAACAGGGTGATGGACCATTACCCAAAGCTGCAAGAGGTCGTCTGGCTGCAGGAGGAACCGGCCAACATGGGCGCTTGGGAATTTATGCGCCCGCGATTGATGGAGTTGATTGCAGGCCGATGGCCTCTACGCTATATTGGCCGGCCACGCCGGGCTAGCCCGGCCGAAGGTTCTTCAGCCTGGCATAAGCGAAACCAAAAGGCAATTTCTCAGCAAGCCTTCCATCTTGATAAACTGACACAGGAGTAAGAGCGATTATGCCTACTGACATCCTTGTTCCCCAACTTGGCGAATCCATCGTTGAAGCCACGGTGGGCGAATGGCTTAAGCAGAAAGGCGATGCGGTTGCTATTGGCGACCCGCTGGTTTCGCTGGAAACGGACAAGGTAGATGTGGAGGTTGGCGCGGAAGTTGAGGGGATCCTGGTTAGCATTGAGCGCGAACAGGGCGAGGATGTGAAGGTGGGGGACGTGTTGGGTGTCATCGAATTAGATGGTCAGGATCTGACTGCCGATAAATCGCTGCGTGGCGCGAATCAGGGTACAGAGCGCAATGAGGAATCGCTAAAAGAGCCCGAAGCGGAGCAAGCAGTCGAAGCCGGAACAGAGGGGAAAGAGACGCAGCGAGCCGGGATAGGAAGGACGACTCCCGTTGCCAAACGATTGGCCGATGACAAAGGAATAGACCCGGCAAAAGTATCTGGCAGCGGTCATGATGGCAAAGTTACCAAGCAGGATGTCGAAGCCTATTTGGGACAACAGGCGAAAGAAGAACGTCAGCCCCAGGAGGACGTAACGAATGCCTCTGAAGACCCAATACCGAAGGTTCGCGACGCTCCGGAATCCGTTGCGGAGCCTGCCGCATCTTTCCGGCAGGAAGAACGCGTCCACATGTCCCGACGCCGACGCACTATCGCCCGGCGCTTGGTAGACGCGCAGCAATCAACGGCCATGCTAACCACCTTCAACGAGATCGACACGGGCGCAATGATGGAACTACGCCAGCGCCGTCAGGAAGCCTTCGTAGCTCGACATGGCGTCAAGCTGGGCATTACGTCCTTCTTTGTCAAGGCCGCCATTAGCGCGCTAAAGACTTTTCCCAGGCTCAACGCGGAGATCGACGGG
>JAACFF010000651.1 GCA_009937635.1 Chloroflexota bacterium | reverse complement strand
CTGTCGATCCCCAAGTTGCTTGTGGAGAGTGCGAGTTTTGTGAAGAAGGGAATCCTAATCTGTGCCCGTACCATTATTTTGCCGGGCAAGCGCCGCAAGATGGCGCGCTGCGGCAACTTATGACCTGGCCCGAGGATTTTCTCTTCCCCGTACCGGACACGCTATCGGATGGTGCGGCAGCGATGTTGGAGCCGCTCGGCGTCGCCTTGCATACCGTTGATCTGGGCAAGCTCAGACCGGGCATGCGCGTTGGCGTCTATGGCTGCGGCCCGATCGGCCTGTTAATCGTGCAGCTGGCCAAACTGTCTGGTGCAGTAGATATTATCGCTACGGACAAACTCCCACATCGCTTGCTTGCGGCCCAACAGATGGGCGCGAAACAAGTTTTTCAGGCGGACAATGGCGCAGAAGACGCTTTGATCATAGCCGGGATGGCTGGTCATGGTGTTGACGTGGCCTTTGAAGCTGCCGGCGATCAGAGTGCGGTGGACACGGCCGTTGAAACGGTCAAGCCCGGCGGAACTGTCATCATCTGCGGCATTCCCTCTGACAACCGCACCTCCTTTCGCGCCTCCACCTCGCGCCGCAAAGGCTTGACCATCAAGATTGTGCGCCGCATGAAACACACCTATCCCCGCGCCATCAAATTGGCCGCAGCCGGTTTGGTCGACCTCGACAGCTTGATCACGCACCACTTCCCCCTGCAAGAAAGCGTCGCCGCCTTTACCGTCGCCGAGGCCCGCCAAGGACTGAAGGTGATCATCACCCCTTAAAGGATAATCCTTTCTTCTATCCGATCTTATCTTCTCGACGACTTTTCCCCCAAAGCCTCCCATGGAATTGACCGGGTGCCAATGGGTGTGAAAATCATAAATTTTATTCTTCCGTCAAGATCCAAATTGTTGCCCCATCCGGCCGTTCATGATCATAATTGTTGACCGTACCGGTGTATAGATCGATTTTAGGTGGACTATCACTGAGAGCGACGTCGTTGATCCGAATTTTCATATTCAACTCGGGAACGAAAATAGTTGATCCGACGGGCACCAGTGGATCTGCACCATCGCGCCAGGTCGTAGCGGCCGTTTCCAGGGGTATGCTGCAAGTACCGTTCCCAGCTAGGGGATGGCCTGCGCAACGCTCAGCAGGCGTAATTAAATAGCGGAAGGGTACCAATTCCTGCTCGACTGGCGGACGGATAGCCGCGTATTGCAAGATATCGCCATTGGGCAAACGGCCGGAACCCTGATACGCCGTTTGCAATAAAAAGGTGCGTGGCAAGGGTTCGATATTGGCCAGTGGTTGGTCATCCAGCCCGTACGGCCGTTCCCTTATATCGTCCGCATCATCCGGCGACAGTTCATAGACGATATAGTGAGTCACCGGAACAGTAGTCGCGTGAAGTTGCCAATGCCAGCCCCGGGGAGCTGGCGGCAGATTGACAGGCGTAGGCCATGGCGTTTTCGATGGCGTAGGCGTGCCGCTTGTTGTGGGTAGCGGCGTACGGGATGGTGTGTGTGTGCTTGCCAGCAGCAAATTTTGTGGCTCATTCTCATACCTCCATGTTATGCATGACCATTTGCGTTGATAGACATGACATTTCCCACTCAGGGGCATTTTGGCGACAATCCTTCATCCGTGTTATTGATATGTTATCGGCGCCAAGTTCGCCGAGCGGGCCGTGGTCATGGCCAACGGGCAAATTCAAGCGGATGGCACCACCGCGTAGGTGTTTGGCCAGGCGGATGTTTTGAGTGTGGCTTCGCTAGGGCCCCCCAGGTCACGCAGTTGGCCCAGCTTACGCAAGACCTCGGTTTCCGGCCAGGGACGTTAAGCATGGACGATTTGTGGCAGCAGTTCCAGGAGATCGCCGCGCCGCTTGAGAAGCGAAAATGAGTTGACCGTTGTAAGAAAGGGGAGTCAATTCGACGGCCGTATTCGGCACAATGCGCGTTTCCTCAGTAAATGCTTTAGGAATGCGCAACGCGATGCTATTGCCCCATTTTTGCACCTTGGTTTGCATAGCAATTTCCCTGTGATTGTATATACAATGAGTATGCCCTAGAGAGACGGGAGCGTCAGTGGCTGCCATTGTTAGGTTTTCCAGGGGCGATGGACTTCATACGAAGAAGTTGAAAATGTTATCGCCCTGCAATCAAGTTGTTTCTTGCAGGATACGTTCCAGTGTCGCAGCTACCTGCCGGGCACTGAGTATCGCAGCCACCTGCCGGGCACTGAGCAGAATGAATTCTGCTGCTAGAGAGGAAAACATGTTGAAAACATGTTTAGGGCGGTGGGATGGATTGCCTATCTATTTCTTTAAGGTCAAGCAGATGTTTGCTGATTGGCGTAGTTCGCATCCTTAGATGCGACGGGCAGTCTTGAATCAAGCGACTGCTTGCAGGATACGTTCCAAGTTCGCAGCCACCTGCCGGGCACTGAGCAGAATGAATTCTGCTGCTAGAGAGGAAAACATGTTGAAAACATGTTAAGGGCGGTGGGATGGATTGCCTATC
>JAACFF010000650.1 GCA_009937635.1 Chloroflexota bacterium | reverse complement strand
GACATCAGCCGAAGTTATTTTACGGGATGCTCGCGTGGCGGGGGCCAGGGATTCATGGAGGCGCAGCGGTATCCCGAGGATTTCGATGGTATCGTTGCTGGCTCACCTGCCTACAATTGGACGGGAATTGCTGCGGCGGCGACGCAAATAAGCGCGGCGATGTACCCTGATCCTTCAGACCTGCAGGAAGCTGTGGTAGGGACGGTAGAGCAACGATTGATTGAGTCGTCGTATCTCGAAATGTGCGATGCAAAGGACGGTATTGAAGATGGCATTCTCAACGATCCCAGACAGTGCGAATTTGATGTCAACACCCTGCAGTGTGATGGTGAAAAAACTGATAGTTGTCTGAGCGACGAACAGCTCGCGGCCGTCAAGGTGATTTATGATGGCCCCAAAGACTCCCAGGGACAATTACTGTATTTTGGATTTCCTTTTGGTGGTGAAGGCGGTGAGGGGGGGTGGTCCCGCTGGCTGACTGGTGGCCTGAAGTATCAGGACGACGTCGATGATTTCCAAGCCGGTGTCGACATGGGGTCATTCGAAGCGCCCGTGACTCCAAGCGCCTATTACGCGTTCGGTAACGACATCATGCGTTATTTTATCTACAACGATCCTGAATGGAGTTATGTCGACTACAACTATGACAAATTTGCCAGGGATGCCGAACGGGTTGCTGAGACGCTTAATGCAACCGATCCAGATCTTTCGGCGTTTCGAGAACGCGGCGGCAAACTGCTAATATACAACGGCTGGTCGGATAATGCGCAAACCTCTCTCGCTTTCGCCGACTACTACGAGCAGGTTCTCGCTCTTGATGACTCTGCGGCAAATGACGTCAGATTATTCTTGATGCCGGGTGTCGAGCATTGTTTTGGTGGGCCGGGGCCTTCGTGGGTGAATTTTCTGGACGAAATTGACAGCTGGGTTGAAACAGGCAATCCCCCGGATCAGGTCATTGCCTACTGGCTCGACGAGAGCATGCAGCCAACAGGATCAAGGCCGATATGCGCATACCCCAACGTGGCTCAGTATGATGGCGAAGGTGATTCCCGGGACGCATCAAGTTTCAGCTGCAGTGAATAAGGTTTAAAGAGGAAATTTACCAACGGGGCAGAGGTCCGCAGTGTATATGGACTCCTCCTAGTTTAGCAAGTTTTGCGATGATTAGAATTAAGACGCGTATGTATATTCGGCTTTTCGTTGGAGACGCTATCTCCCAGCCCTTAATGTATGCGCACTCTACTACCTCTACGAGTATCTGGCCTATTAATGGCCGCACAGCGGAACAGGTTTAAGTAGAGCAGATATCTTTATCTGATCATGGCTTGCTTGCTGAACACATTCAGGCAGCTAATAGCGCCGCCAGTTGGGTTTTTCGGTACTCCGTCCCCTGGGTCAGTATCGCCCAGGCAGTGCGAACATTCTTGTTGGCCAGCGCCACAGAAGCTTTGCCATAGCCCGCCCGTTGCACTAATCCTGATATCCATCGATCCTTGGTTGTTTTCGGCTCTTTGATGTGGTTGATATAGGCTCGGGCACCCTGAATCAGAACCGCCCGTAATCGTTTATTGGCTATACGTTTGGATATCCCCACCAGATTCACTTTACCCCCACTGCTATACTGCTTGGGGGTCAGTCCCAGATAGGCCGCAAACTCCCGCCCGTTCTTAAACGCCGCCCCGGTCCCTAAGGTCGAATACAACAGGATCGCACCGATCGGGCCTATACCTTCAAGGGCTGTCAGACGATGACAGGCTACATGCTGCCTGACCAGGGCATCAATCTCCTTGTTCACAAAGGTGATATCCTCACGTAAATTACACAACCAGCCATACAACAAGTGTAATGTGGCGCGATAACTATCGGGCAGTTCATTGTCGCCCTCTTCCAGAATCTCAGGAATACGCGTATGTAACGTACTGAAGCCTTTCGGGATCGCGATACCAAACTCCAAAAGAATACTGCGAATATGATTCGACAGTGCCGTACGGTCCTGGACCAGTAACTCACGGGACCGCTGGATCGACTGCAGACCCTGTTGTTCCACTGTCTTTAATGGCGCCTCCTTCACGTTCGGTCGAACTGCCGCTTCCGAAACTGCCAACGCATCATTCGCATCAGTCTTGTGGCCCTGTCTGAACGGATAGACAGCCAGAGCCGGGAGAATCTTGACCTCATGTCCTTGTGCCTGGGCATATCGCACCCAGTAATGCGCTGTTGCACACGCTTCAAACGCGACCAGACCGGGTTTTTGTTTCGTTAGATATTCACTGAACTTCTTGCGACTCAGTGCTTTATTGTGAAGCTGTTTGCCGCGGGGGGTTACTGCGCAGACCTGGATTACATTCTTTGCCAGATCAACGCCAATCGTATTATGATTCTTCATGTATGGATTCCTCTGTTGAGTGTTGTGGTAACTCTCGACCCTAATTAATTAGGATGGAGGAGTCCATACATTGTATATAGGAGCTCCATAAATAATCACAGCAAGGTCTGCTATGGAGATAGCGGGCGCTCAC
>JAACFF010000649.1 GCA_009937635.1 Chloroflexota bacterium | reverse complement strand
CCAACCCTACGTAAGATTCCCAATCAGGGGCTGTTCCCCCACCTGAAAAACCGACAAATGTCAAGGGCAGGTCAATGTCGCCACTGCCTCCATGCCCTTCAACTACAAAACCAAAGTCCAACTGGTGTACAAAAGATTGCAGTACCTTGCCATCATCTCCAACCAGTTCGAGCAGTGGCTGGGTCAACGGCTCCGTCAGCATCATATCCATGGGATAGATATATTCCAGATGTTTCCAGCCCGGCTGCAAGCCATAGGCCTCAAATTTCTGGGCAATATAGGCGGCGGCTTCTTGGCTACCCGCTTGCGCCGGCGAACGGCCGTCCATCTCCGCCAGCATTTGCGTATGTAGTAGTGCATCGCTTCCCGAAAAAGCATTGGCCATCTTCGCCAACCAGGGTGCGGGCCCCGTGTTACCAATGATATAGACCGTCGCGACAACGATCCCAAAAATGACTAGCAGCATCCGTTTCTTGAGCAAGAAACTGGTGTTAAGATTTGTCTTTTCAATAAGACGGCGCAAACCTTCACCAAAAGTGTTGAAGCCAATGATGGCGATAAAGAATGCCATCGCTGGAGGGAAGACGATGAAAGGTTTGGAGGTAAACCAGCGATAGCCACCCGCTAACATCGCGCCCCATTCGGGAACATCAGCCACAACCTGCGTTTGTAGAGTGATTGTATCATCCCCAGCGACCGTGCTCGTGCCACCACCAATAAATACGCCAATAAAAGCCAGTGCACCCAGCAGCAATAGCACAGCGCCAAATTCCAGGAAAATGAGCACCAGTAGTTGTGGCAAAAGGTTAGGCAAAACATGGCGCACGACCATTCCCTGTTCGTTGGCCCCAACCGCCCGCGCCCCCTCGATATAGGGCATCTTGCGAATAACCAATATTTCACTGCGTATGTACTGGGCGATTTCTGTCCAGCCAATCAGCGACAGCGCGATAATAAATACTGGCAGCCCGCGCCGAATATCCAGCGCATAAATCAAGATCATGCTCCCAATGAGCATAGGCACAGCCATGATCACCCCGCTGCTGCCCATAACAAAGCGATCAATCGCTTTATTCTCGTTCCACCCCGCCAGGCTGCCCAACAGCAATCCTATTATGACCCGCGCCATGGTGATAAATGATGCCGCAATGAGTGTATTGCGCGCGCCGTACAACAACATGCTCAATATGTCATTGCCCCACTCGTCTGTCCCCAGTGGAAATTCCGCCGATGGATTCAGGGGCGGATCAATCCATTCGCCGCTGTCCGGATCTACATGGGGCACGACGTGCTGCCCGGCGATGTACGGATTAATAGGCGCCCACAACGGGCCGAACAAGACGATCAAGAACAAGCCCAGCACGATGATACCCCCGATCATCAGTGGATAATTAGATGTGATGTGTCGCAATCGTAACCGGCTGCCCCCGAGCGCCGGCGCTTCCCCTCTCCCTTCAGCAGTTTGGTGCAGCCCGCCCAAACTAGACTTAGGATAAACGAGCGTTTTGGCCCTTCTCAGTAAATTGCTCATCCGGAAGCGTCCCTAATACGCGGGTCAATCAGCCAGTAGGCGATGTCTAGCAGCAAATTGAGGATCAGAAAGGTCAAGCCCAGCGCGAGGGCCAAGGTGACGGCCAGGGTTGTTTGGCGTTGATTAATGGCCTGCAACATCCGCATCCCAATACCTGGCCAGACAAAAAAGAATTCCACAACAGGCAGAGCGCTTAAGGAAAAGCGCAGTGAGACGCCGACGGCCGTTAAAAACGGAATGGCAATATTCTTTAACGCATGGCCGTTCAAGGCGTGGAATGTAGACAATCCTTTAGAATAAGCGGTGAGGATATAGCCTTCTTTGAAAGTCCTGTCGAGCGAAACGAAAGAAGTTCGCGTCAATTGGGCCAACGGCCGTGCCATGAGCACGATCACCGGCAGCAGCATATGCCTCACATCCCAGCCATAACCAGCCAGGCTGACTAAAGGTTTACCCCCTCGCGCCACATACCAGATCTCCGCCCGCTGCAATAATAAACCACCAAAAAAAGCGGGCAGCGACATCCCCAACAGCGTCACCGCTAACAACAAGGTGATCAGCCGTTTGCGCCGCGTCAAGGCCATAGTCGAACCAGCCAGCAATCCCAGAATCGTCGCCGCGGCTAAAGCGACGATCAACAAACCCATGCTGTTTCTATAGCTTTCCCGTAAGACTACGCTAATCGGTTGCGGCGCACCGCTGACTCGGGTACTGCCCAAATCGCCGTCAAGAATATGGGTCAGATAAGTGCGCGTATCGCTCCACGCCAATTGCCCAAATTGCACCAGATCATAACTCGGTTCAGACGTACTCGAGTTATGAACCATGCGCATACCCATGTGCACGAAGAAAATAATGGTAATCGCCACCAACAAAATGAAGGCGATCTTCTGCAAAAGTAAACGGGCCATATTGCCCTCATTTTAACAAAATCCAGGCCAAGTTAGTAGCAAAGGTGAATTTTAGGTTAAATTTCAGGGTCATTTAGGTGT
>JAACFF010000648.1 GCA_009937635.1 Chloroflexota bacterium | reverse complement strand
TCCTAACCCCTCATTCATTCAAACGATATACCAAACTAGACAAAACTTATATAGTCGGGGTGGTACATCAGGTCTTTGACGTGGGCCAGCATGTTATACGGCCGTGGCTCATCGGTTAGACCTTCACTGTAAGCCACTTCGGCCACGGCGGCGGCGATATTGGCGGAGACGGCGCGGATCTTGGTCAGCGGCGGATAGATACGCCCCAGTTCCAGGTCTTCTTCTGTGACTTGCTGGGAAAGTGCTTTGGCAGCGGCCATGAACATGCTGTCGGTTACGCGCCTGGAGGCCACGGTGATGACGCCGAGTCCGACGCCGGGGAAGATGTAGGAATTATTGCCCTGGCCAGGTACGTAGGTACGTCCGTCGTAGGTGACAGGATCGAAGGGGCTGCCGCTGGCAAAGATGGCCTGGCCTTTGGTCCATGTATAGGCTTGTTCGGCCGTGCATTCCGCTTTCGACGTGGGATTGGATAGGGCAAAGACGATCGGCCGTTCGTTAAGGTGGGCCATTTCTTCGACGACTTCCTGGGTGAAGGTTTGGGGTTGGCCGGAAACACCGATGATGGCGGTGGGTTTAAGCGCCTGTACAGCCTCTAAAAGAGTAGCCATCTGTTCATGCTCATGGGCATAAGGCAGCTTGTGTTCAGCCAAATCCCGCCGGCTGTTCACCACGAGACCTCGTGAATCTACAAACCAGCATTTTTCTCGCCCTTTCTTGGCACTTACGCCCTCCTCTTTCATCGCCGAGACGATCAGGTCGGCAATGCCAATGCCAGCTTCTCCCGCGCCCAGGAACAAGAAGCGGTGATCTTTGAGCTTGCCACCGGTAAGGCGTAAGGAAGCGTAAAGACCAGCCAGGGTTACACTGGCTGTGCCTTGAATATCGTCGTTAAAGGTGCAAATGCGGTCGCGATACTCCTTCAGCAGCCGGAAGGCGTTGTGATTGGCGAAATCCTCGAACTGAATCACGGCGCGCGGGAAACATTTGTGCACTTCGGTGACGAACTCCTCGATTAGTTCATCGTAGGCATCACCGGTAACGCGCTTCTGCTGCAAGCCGATGTATTGTGGATCGTTAAGCAGCTCCTCGTTATTGGTGCCCACGTCGAGGGTAATGGGCAATGTGGTAGCTGGATGGATGCCGGCACAGGCGGTGTATAAAGAGAGCTTGCCGACGGGGATACCCATCCCAGCCGCGCCTAAGTCGCCAAGCCCTAGGATGCGCTCGCCGTCGGTGACGACGATCATGCGCACGTCTTCATAGGGCCAATTTTGCAGGCAGCGGTCTATGTTGCCGCGATCGTTGGCCGAGATGTAGAGACCGCGTGGGCGACGGAAAATATGGCTATATTCGACGCAGGCCTGGCCGACAGTAGGCGTGTAGATGATGGGCATCATCTCTTCGATGTTGTCCATGACTACGCGGTAGAAGAGGTTCTCGTTACGATCTTCTAGATCGATCAGGTAGATATACTTTTCAAGGTCGTTTGGTTTCTTGCGGAAATTGGTCACGACGCGCTGGGCTTGGATTTCCTGGGTGTTGACGCGGGGTGGCAGAAGGCCACAAAGGCCGAGCAGTTGGCGTTCTGCTTCGGTAAAAGCCGTACCCTGGTTGAGTATCGGGTTATGCAATAATTCGATCCCTGTAGGTAGGTCACTTGGCAAATGTGGACTAGGCTGTTTTTCAGGCATATTGGCACCTCCACCGATCCATGCAAATGGTTTTTAAGTCAAAAAACCCATTATCACCCATTCTATACCGGAGATATGTGGCATTTGACATATAAAGCAGGTGACGTTTGTCATGGTTTTACCAAATGCGTTTGATGACCTAAATATCAGCTGTGGCCAATATAGTGGGGTGGTCTTTTTAGATATTGGGTTCGAATGATTGATATCAAGTCGATCTGGTGCGGCTGCCAACCGTAAGCTGATTCTGGCAACGGCCGAAAAGCGTTTTGCCGAATGGGGAGTAGAAGCGGTGACCATGTCCGATATTGCCCAGGCTGCAGACCGTCAACAGCCAACAGCTAGCAAGGAAGAGCGGCCCGATTACGTACTGGACGCAGCGCAATCCCCAAGTTTTTGTAACTGCACTTAATTATTCAATGTTGCTTGTTTTCTGGCCAAATGCTGTAGGGATTGGCGACCAGGTTGGCGTTGAAGTAGCGGGGATCGTCGGTGACTTCCATTGCTATCCAGGGCGGCTTTTCGAAGATCGTGTCTTCTGATTCGAGTTCTACTTCGGCTATGACAAGCCCGGCGTTAACGCCGAAGAATTCGTCCAGTTCCCAGATAAAGCCAGCGTGCTCAATTATGCGGCGGGTTTTTTCGATGAGCGGCCGTTCGCATAGGGTATCCAGCATCTCATTCGCTTCAGCAACGGGAATTTCATATTCAAATTCAAGACGCGTGGCGCCGACCGTTATGCCTTTGATGGTCAGGTATCCTTTCTGGCCGATGGTGCGCACGCGGACGGTGCGTTCTTTGACGGTGCTAAGATAACCCTGGCGATATACAGTGCC
>JAACFF010000647.1 GCA_009937635.1 Chloroflexota bacterium | reverse complement strand
TCCAAGGCTTGCGCCGCCTCACCATCACCTTCTCCCTGCGGACCATGACAGGTGGCGCACAAAGTATTGAATGTCTCTTCGCCTGCTTCGATGGCTTCATGATCAGCGGCAAAAGGATTGGCCAATGAGGCGAATTCAACCGGAGCAGCCACGTGCATGTGGTCCATCCCATCCATGTGTTCGTCGTCAGCCTCCATGTGCTCGTCATCGTGAGTATCTTCTTCATCGTGTTCGTCATCCGCATGTTCATCATCATGATCCTGATTTTCCGAATTGCCAGCAGCGGCTGATGCGCTTGTTTGCGGTGAACAAGCGGTTACGGCCAGAATACCTACGAGCATTAGTAGGCCAATTATAAGATAGCGCCTGATATTCATGATGTTGTTCCTCATTTCAATAAGTTGATTTCCATGCCGAATTACTTAAACAGCACTATAGCCGAGAACAGGACACAACTGTAGTGTGGATCCTCGTGATCTGCCGGGACGGCCGTCCCGATTATTAATGTGGGGCTGGGACAAATGTCCCGATTCAGTTTTCTGAGGAGGGTTTTGGTTCTTGTGGCTCAATCAGGCCTTCGCGCAAGGCATAGAGAGCGGCCTGGGTGCGGTTTTCCAGATCCAGGTTACGATAAATGAGGGAGAGACGGTTGCGGACTGTTTTTTCAGCAATATGAAGATGCCTGGCGATCTCTTGATTGGATAGCCCTTTGGCCAGTAAGCGCAAAATCTCTGCATCCCGGGCCGAAAGCTGTGGCTCAGATGGTTGGGTTTCTACAGATTGGAGGCTGCGTAACTCAGCCAGGACGCGACCGGCAATGACTGGATCCATAACGGCTTCACCGCGGGCAACGGCACGGATAGCTGCCAATACTTCCTCCAGTTCTACCTCTTTGAGCAAATAGCCACTAGCCCCAGCTTTAATAGCCTCCACAACGTAGTCACCATGGCGGTACATGGTGAGGATGATGATAGCGGTCTGGGGAGAAACGGCCGTTATCCGGCGTGTGGCTTCAACCCCATCCATCTCCGGCATATTGATGTCTACCAAAGCCACATCTGGACGGTGAGTACTCACTAGTTGAACCGCTTCTACGCCATTGTTGGCCTGGGCCACCACACACATATCGGGCTGAGCGTCCAATGCCTGCGCCATACCCTGACGTAACACCCTATGGTCATCAGCCAGTAGGATACGGATCTGTTCAGTCATTGCCAACACTCGGTAGAGGCAATTTGCTAACGACGACCGTGCCGTTGCCAGGTTGGCTTTCGATGTAAAAGGTGCCCCCAACGGCCGATACTCGATCAGCCATCTGGTTCAGCCCTAATCCGCTGCCATTGCTAGGTTGGGTAAAGCCACGGCCGTTATCTTGCACCATCAACTGCAAACTATTTTGATGCTTATGCAATGTTACGCGTACCTCAGTCGCCTGGGCATGTTTAGCCGCATTGTTTAACGATTCCTGTACCACCCGGAAAATCGTTGGTTCCAATCGGGCGGGAATCCTCACCTGTTCCTCCAACGACACCATCGATTGCCAACCCATTTGTTCGGCAAAGCCATCAACAAAACGATTCAAAGCAGGTATAAATCCTTCTTGTGACCAATCTAAACCACGCAGCGCTAATATAGTTCGTCGCACATCTTGAATGATTTGACGCAGTGATCTTCCCATATCGCGCAGTTCCTGCACGACTTCACCATCTTTGGCAATTTTCTGGCGTAGCATATCTGTCTTCAATGCTAAGAAGTAGAGTGTTTGCGCCATTCCATCATGTAAGTCCCGCGCAATTCTGGTCCGTTCCTCCTCTAACACAGATGCTTTTTCTTGTTCTGCAACTTTGATTTGCTGCTCCAATCGTTCTTGGTCCTCCAATTTGCGTTCCACCCACACTAACGTCAACCAGGTGACAAAGAATGCCCAAAATTGTTCTCCAGGGCTTGAGCTACGCTAAGTTGGTAAAAAATTACGACAAGTACGAGGAGTGGTGGCAAGATGAAGCGCAGCCAGCGCACCCGATCGATCAATCTTATCTGTTGCCATGCGAACTTCTTCATCAATTACTCCTGTAGCCAGGATGTGTTACTTTACATGCTTTGTGTGTTATCGGGTAGTGAGATAGTGAGGCGGGTTCCCCCTCCTAGCGACGAATCTATCAAAAATCGCGCGCCCATAATCTCCGCTCTTTCTTGGATGCCTAACAAACCGAAATGACCGCTGCTAGTAATCTCTGCGGGGCTCTCAGGAACTACGAATCCACATCCATTATCGTGAATGGACAGGGTCGTATTGTCCGGACCAAAAGCCAGGTACAGTTCGGCGCAGGTTGCTTGGGCATGGCGCATAACATTGCTTAAGCCTTCTTGCCCTATACGGTAGAAGGCGAGTTCCACCTTGGCCGGCAAACGACGTTCCCTGCCTGAAATTTCAAATTCAATCGGGATTTGTAGAGCTTGCCCTGTGTCACGAGCCAGCATATTTAAGGCTGTGACCAGTCCCAGATCCTCCAGATAGATTGGCCGTAGATCTCGCGTCAATCGGCGCAGGTCGGCAATGGTTTGCTCGGTCATGTGCTGCATTTCAGATAGTTGTTCCGCCGTTGGCTCGTCTTGAACAGATAGCTGCGCGAGTTGGATGCGTTGGTTGAGGGCGATGAGCGATTGAATTGTATCGTCATGTAAATCACGAGCCAGGCGCCGGCGTTCCTCTTCCTGTCCAGTAGTCACTGCTCCTAAGTAACCGCGCAGGCTCTGTTGCGCTAGCTTCAATTTATGTGCCATATGAATAAGTTCCGTTTGCAGACGCTGAATCTCGTTGATGCCGCCTACCGGTTCTTCAATGGCCTCATAATTTCCCCAACCCAGATCGGCGGCCTTCTTCTCCAACGATTGCAGGGGCTGGACAATTTGCCGTAATCCAAACATCAGACCAATAAGAGCGACAATGAGGACCGGGGCGAGTACAAGGGGCGCCCATTCGGTTGCGCGCAGCAACGGATCGGTTACAGTCTGCCATGGTTCTTTGATGACCAGAGCCCAATTAAGCGGCTGGATGGAGCTGAAAGCGACAACCTGTTCACCCCTGCTATCTGTAACATAAATGGTGCCGCTATCACCACGTAACGCATCAGCTACGCCGGCGTATTCCCGAAGATCGGAGCCTGGTTTGTGCAAGTCGCCAACTTGAAATAATAAGCGACCAGTACCATCGGCCAGCAAGGCCGCCGCCTGATCCTCGCTGACAAAGATGTCAGCAAGTGCTATTTCCGCCAGGCTGGCCGGGGAGAAGGCCCCGGCAGCGGTAATGCCTTCGGTCGTGGTAGCCATGACCAGCATCATCTCTTCCCCACTGACAGGATCCGTGAAAGGGCCGCTAAAGTGGGCAGTGTTGGGAGGCGCTGCTGCCGCCGCCAGTTGTTCTGGTACGACAGTCAGCTCCCACATCGCATTATCATTACTGGAGGTCAATAAGCCAGATTTAGCATCAAAAAGAGCGATGCCTCCATCAAAATCAGGTAATAAAAAGATAGCATCGTCCAGGACATGCTCTAAGGATCCCAAGTCACTGGCCCTGAGTGCCAGACTACGTGTGGCTGCTTCTCGATGCTTTAACTGCTCAGAAATGGCGGAGGCTGCAGCACGCGTGGCTCGTTCGTCACGTTCCCCTACCAGCTGGCGCATAGCTCGTTGGTGCAAAAAAAGACTACTGAAGGCGATAACCAGTAGTAAGAGTGTGAGCGGCAAAATGGTAAGAACGAAAAGTTGGATTGGGAGTCCACGCCAACGCAGCATGGTTACTCCATTTCGGCTTCGATTAAGCCCAGTGAAACTGCACGCATCACCGCCTCGGTCCGGCTGCCAGCCTGCAGCTTACTGTACGTCTTGGCAAGATGCCCCTGGACCGTACGATCGCTAATCCCTAACTGCATACCAATGGCCTTGTTTGTAAACCCTTTTCCGGCTAATGTCAGCACTTCCAACTCGCGATCTGTAAGGGCCTCGTATTCAACAACCTGGGTTGGCCGCTGTCCGGATATATGATGCATCAACTTTTGGGCAATGACCGGATCGAGAGCGGATTTCCCTTCATTGACATCACGTACAGCTTGCACGATTTCGGCCGGAGACGCGGTCTTCAGTACATAACCATTGGCACCTGCCTGTAATACCGCCATCACATAAGGATCATCATCGTAAGCGGTCAGTACGAGAACGCCGACGTCGCGATAATTGGCCCGTATCCAACGCGTCACCTCAATTCCGCTGGCCTTCGGCATCTGGATATCCAAAACGGCTACATCCGGCTTATGATCGTTGATAAGCGATCGAGCCATCTCCCCATCATCTGCTTCAGCCATGACGAGAATGTCAGGAGCGTGGTTTAAAAACTGGCGAATACCGGCACGCACCACCGCGTGATCGTCGGCCAATATGACTTGTAT
>JAACFF010000646.1 GCA_009937635.1 Chloroflexota bacterium | reverse complement strand
CAATGCCCAGTATTTCATCTGCCAAAAGGAATGGGAATTCTGGTGGTCGGAGAGCGCAGCAGAAAAGGCCCCGGAAGAGCATGTCAGCCTCGCCCGAGATCGGCTGGGTTATATGGACGGCCGATTGACACTGGTTGAACCTGGCTCCGAAATATTACCTGGGATTTTCGGCGTCGATGCCGCCGGCCACACTCCGGGACATATGGCGCTCATCTTTAGCTCCGAGGGATCGCAGCTGCTACATATTTCCGATACGGTGCTGTACCCTCTGCATCTTGAGAACCCAACCTGGCTGCCCGTTTTCGATATTAATCCAGATGACGCACGGGAGAGTAAAGAGCGTCTGTTTGACCGCGCGGTGGCCGAGGAACTGCTGGTCTTCGCTCATCATTTCCCGCCGTTTCCCAGCCTGGGCACGATTGCAAAGGAGGAGAATAGATGGCAGTGGCGGCCTGTAAATGCCAGATGATCGAAAGTCGCCTCAAGTAGACTCAACGTTCTAAAATACCACTATATCTGGCCATAAGCGGTTGGGCTCTGATCCACGGCCTGGTTTCCCTGGAGATCTTCGGCCACCTTGACCCCAATATGGTCATAGTTACGTCAGGGGCACTTTATAAAGCAGAAGTAGCCACATGGGTCAAACGACTTAAATTAGAAGAAATGCGCGCTGCCAACAAAGCTTCGCCGCCCGCCCCTCGCCGTTCGCCAACTGGCACTGAAGCTTCGCCACCCGCCCCTCACTCCTCGCAAACTCGCAGCGATAATTCACCATTCGCCACCCGCCACTCGCAAGCTTACGACAAGGAGAACAATATGAGTTACAAACAAGTTATCATCACCGAATTTGGTGGACCGGAAGTATTAGAGGTTGTGCATGAACCGATCTTGCCCGAACCGCAGGCCAACGAGGTGCGCATCAAAGTGCAAGCCACCAGCGCTTGTTTTACGGACACCATGGTTCGCAAGGGCGTCTACTATGATCTAAAGGAGAAGCCTCCGTTTCCACCCGGATACGATATGGTGGGCGTGGTCGACAAAATTGGACCGCATGTAGCTACCCTAAAAGTTGGCCAGACTGTGGCCGATCTCACCGTTAGCGGAGCCTACACCGAATACATTTGCCGCGCCGCAGATAGTCTGGTTCCTGTGCCCGATGGTTTAGACCCGGCCGAAGCGGTTAGCTTGGTCCTTTCCTATGTGACTGCCTACCAGATGCTGCATCGTACGGCGAAAGTTCAGCCCGGCCAGACCATTTTGATTCAGGGAGCGGGCGGGGCCGTGGGCACAGCGCTGATCGAATTGGGCGCCTTGCACGAGCTAGAAATGATTGGCACCGCTTCTAAATCTAAACATGAACTGGTCGAGAGCTTGGGCTGTTTGCCAATTGATTATCAAAATGAAGATTTTCTTGATCGCGTAGGCCAAGGCACCGTGGATGCTGCCTTTGATGCCGTGGATATGGATAATTTCAAACGTTCATTCAAAACGTTAAAAAAAGGCGGCACTTTTGTGGCCTACGGCTTTTACAATAACGCCATGGGTAAAGGTGGCAGTGTCCCCCTTGATTATCTGCGGGTGAAATTATGGGATGTGCTGCCTAACGGCCGTTCCTCCACCTTCTACTCCATCGGCGCCATGCGTAAAAAGTATCCCGACTGGTTCCGCGAAGATTTAACCGCTCTCTTCGATCTCCTGGCCCAGGGCAAAATCAAGCCGGCCATCGAACGGCGCATGAAACTGGAAGAGGCCGCCGAGGCACACAAGTTGGTCGAACAAGCCGCCGTCAAAGGGCGTATTGTCCTACTGGTCGGCGATCAATAAAGGAGTGAGGTGGATGATGGATGAAAACAGGCGTGTCGTATTAATCACCGGCGCTTCAGCGGGCATTGGCTACGCCTGCGCCACGCATCTACACCAGCAGGGATTTCGTGTATACGGCACCAGCCGCCTTGGCCAGAGCAGCAAAAGCAGTGACGCATTCGAGATGCTCCAGATGGACGTCGATAATGACCAATCCGTTGCTGCCGGGATTGAATCGCTCCTCAACAAAGAATCCCGCCTGGACGTGGTGGTCAACAATGCCGGTTGCAGCCTTGCCGGCGCCCTTGAGGACACATCGATTGTCGAGGCCAAAACGCAGTTCGAAACCAACTTCTTTGGTGTAATGCGCGTCTGCCGGGCAACCTTGCCCATCATGCGCCGCCAGGGGGCGGGGCATATTGTCAATATCAGTTCCCTCGGCGGGCTTTTTGGCATTCCCTATCAGAGCATATACAGCGCCACTAAATTCGCCGTGGAGGGAGCCACGGAAGCTTTGCGCTTGGAAGTCAAACCCTTTGGCGTCCAGGTGGTATTGATCGAGCCCGGGAACTTTAAGACTGAATTAACAGCCCGCAGGCGCAAAGCCGCCGCCGCGGGCAATTCAGTCTACGCAGAGCCATTCAGCGCCGCCCTGGGCGTGATGGAAGCGGATGAGGTCAACGGACCTTCACCCGACCAGATAGCCCAACTGCTTGAAAAGATAATC
>JAACFF010000216.1 GCA_009937635.1 Chloroflexota bacterium | reverse complement strand
TCCTCGCTTTGACTCCGATTGGCGTCACCAAGGACAATATCGCCGAGACCGTTATCGCCGACGGCTTCCGCACCTGGGAAGAAATCTGTGTGGGCGACTTCGAAGAATTCTGCCCCGCTGATCGCTAGAATCAGAAGGCTGTTAGTAACGTTTATTGTGGGGATGTCTCCCAGGTGGGGCATCCCCATTGTGAACATTTAAAACACATTGCTGATACCAATATCCGTGCGCATCTGAGGATACGCACGAGCACCTACGACCGGCATCTAAGGATGCCTCACTTACCGGTATCCGCACTTATTTGTTTGGGGAGAAGTATTAACATACGAAGGAGTGGAAAATGGCTGATACCCCCATATTAAGCTTGCAAGGTGTATCGAAAAACTTTGGCGCTGTGCAAGCGCTGACAAAAGCCAACTTTGAAACCAAGGCTGGTGAAGTTATGGCGCTTGTGGGAGACAATGGCGCCGGCAAATCGACCCTGATCAAGGGCATCGCCGGCATTTACCCCTTTGACGAGGGTGAGATTTATATTGATGGCGAGCGGGTTGACATTCGTGGGCCGCGGGACGCGGCAGCGCTAGGAATTGAAATCGTTTACCAGGATTTAGCCTTAGCGGATAACCTGGACGTTGTGGCCAACATGTTTCTTGGCAGAGAAAACGTTTCCAATTTAAGGGTCCTGGATGAAATTAGCATGGAACGGGCCTCGGCTAAGACCCTGGATTCCCTTTCGGTAACAACCATACGCTCGGTACGCCAGGCCGTAGCCAGCCTTTCCGGTGGCCAGCGCCAGGCAATTGCCGTGGCCAAAGCGGTCATGTGGAACTCCCGGCTGGTGATTTTAGATGAGCCGACAGCGGCCCTGGGCGTAGCCCAAACCCACCAGGTATTGGCTTTAGTCAGGCGCTTGGCGGATCGTGGTCTTGGTGTCGTTATTATTTCGCATAATTTGCACGATATTTTTGAGGTTTCGGATCGTATTTCCGTTCTGCGGCTGGGCCATATGGTGGCCGAATTTAAGGCGGCTGAAACAACACAGCAGGAAGTTGTACACGCCATCACAGCGGGTACGCTTAGCCATGTGCCCGGCATGGGGGAGGCACAAGCATGAGCAAAGAATTTGATCAAGATAGTGCACCTATTGACGATATCCAATTGGAGCCAATAGCCGAAGACATAGATGATATCCAACAAGAAGTCGCGCAAGTAGAGGGGGTCAAGTTGGCTTCCGCTTCAGAAGATTCATTAAGCGATTTTGTTCGCGATTGGTGGATCCGCGTTCGCGCCGGTGATTTAGGATCCTTGCCCATTGTCGCCGGTCTGATCGCCATCGCCATCATTTTTGGCATCCTGGAACCTTTATTTTTCAGTTCGCGCAACTTCGTCAATTTACTGCTGCAAATGTCCGGCATCACGACTATTGCCATTGGTATCGTCTTTGTCCTCCTGATCGCCGAAATCGACCTTTCGGTCGGCTATGTTGGCGCTGTGGGGGCGATTATTATGGCCTTATTACTGCGCGAATCAGGACCGGCCTGGCCCTGGTGGCTGGCAATTGGGACTGGTCTACTAATTACGGCCGCGATCGGACTACTGCAAGGAACCATTATCACCAAAGCAGGGGTGCCCTCTTTTGTGGTCACGCTGGCGGGCTGGTTGGTATGGAGTGGTGTTGTCCTAATATTAACGACTGAGCTTTCAACAGCCGGCGTCATTGTAATCCAAAATTCGGTCGTGCTAGGCATTGCAAATTCCTTCCTACCCGCTATGTGGGGTTGGATCTTATGGGCTGCTGCTCTAATTGTTTACCTGGGGCTGCAGTTGAATCGGCGCAGGGCATTGCAAAGGCAAGAATTGCCCACGTCGCCTATGTCATTGCTCATTTTACAATTTATCGGCTTAGCAGTCATTACCGGTGTGGCCGTGTGGTACGCCAATCAAGATCGTGGCGTACCGGTTGTGGCGCTGATCATGGGGCTTTTCCTGATTTTCTGGTCCTTCGTCGCCGCGCGAACACGATTCGGCCGTTACGTTTATGCTGTGGGTGGCAACCCGGAGGCTGCTCGCAGAGCTGGTATCAATGTAGACCGCATCCGTATCTATGTGTTCATGATCTCCAGCTTTATGGCTGGTGTCGGCGGTATCATCCTGGCCTCCAGGCTGCGCTCCGTGGACACCAACTCTGGCGGCGGGAATCTGGTGCTAAATGTGATTGCTGCGGCCGTTATCGGCGGAACCAGTCTGTTCGGTGGTGTTGGACGGCCGTTGAGCGCACTTCTGGGAGCCTTGATTATCGCCTCCGTGGAGAATGGCATGGGCCTCTTAGGCTTGCCTTCCGGTATTAAGTTTGTCGTTAGCGGTTTGGTGCTACTAGCTGCCGTACTTATTGATGCCTTCTCACGGCGTAGTCGTGAAGCTTCTGGTATTGCTTAATCTGCGTAGACATCGCCAGGTAAACGGCTAGTAGAAAAGCCGGCGCATGCATGTCCGCGGGCTGCTTACCGATGTCGATATTCAGTATAAGTGCATTGAATAAAGAATTAATGCTCTGCCAGGTAGGGGCGCTTCGCGAAGCGCCCCTACGATGTTGGCGCAGGGCGTTCATCGTTGCCGGCATGATTGCCCTTATCTTCTTGGCTTCTGCCTGTTCCGCGATCCGCGAAGAAATTGAACAACCTCCTGCATCATCAGCCAGCCAGGTTCACTTCACGGACGTGACCGAAGAGGTAGGCCTCGACTTCCAGCATGGCGCTTTTCGCTGGGAGGTGTCGGGGGATGCCGTGGCCATGATGGGCGGGGGTCTATGCTGGTTGGATTACAATAAGGATGGGTGGCTAGATCTATACGTGGTTAATTCCTATGCCGTAGAAGAGGCAGGCCGATGGGAAGCCGAAGGGGGATTGCCGCGGAATGCGTTGTATCGTAACGACAACGGGCATTTTAGCGACGTCAGCAGCAGTTCTGGGACCGATCTACAAATGCGCGGTAATGGCTGTGTAGCCGCCGACTTCAATCTGGATGGTTGGACGGATCTCTATATCACCACTGCGCGCGTCAACACACTGCTTTGGAATAACGGCGATGGCACCTTCACTCAAGGAGAGGAGGCGGCCGGCGTGGATATTTACGGCTGGCAGACAGGCGCCGCTGTTGGCGATATTAACGCCGATGGCCTTCCGGATCTCTTTGTTGCCGGCTATGTCGACATTAATAACCGCAAACCTGAAGCAACACAAGGCTTCCCCAATACCCACATCGGCCGTCGCGACCAATTATTCATCAACGAAGGCGTTGGTGAGAATGGGTTTGCCACGTTTCGCGAAGTAGGCGTCACCGCCGGCCTGGAGAATAGCAACTTTGAATACGGTCTAGGTGCCCTGCTCAGCGATCTTGATCGTGATGGTGATCTGGATCTCCTGGTGGCCAATGATACCAACCCCAACCGCCTCTACGAAAATGTAGCCTGGCCCGGCGGCTCAGAGGCCGATCCCGAAGGATTGGGTTTTCGTTTTGCGGAAGTTGGCCAATATGCCAATGTCGGCGACAGAAATAGCGGGATGGGCGTCGCCAGCGGTGACTTTAACAATGACGGTCGTTTTGATCTCATGATAACCAATCTGGGTGACCAACTTCATTCAATGTACGTCAATCGCTCCGCGGCGAAGAACCTTAACTTCGAGGAGGCCACAAGCCTGATTGGCCTGCCCCAATTGGGTGCCGGTTGGACCGGATGGGGCATTGCCTGGGCCGACGTCGATCTCGACACCGACCTGGATCTCATTGTCGCCAACGGCACTGTCCCCGTACTCGACCCGCCCGATGATGTGCAGAAAATCCAATTCTTCGCCAATCTTACCGCACAGGGCATGGAAGGCATTTTTCAAGATCTGACCAACTCGGCGGGTTTTAATGAAATCGAACCCCTGCTGGCGAGGGGCAGTGCAGTGGCCGATTTTGATAACGATGGCGACCTGGATATAGCCATTAGCTCCATTGGCAACCGCCTGGTATTGCTGCGTAACGAGCAACCGCAGGGTCAATGGCTGTCAGTAGCGTTGCAAAGCTTGATTCCTGGGGCATTGGTGGTCGCCGTATTACCTGATGGCCAGGAGCTTTATTGTGAGACCCGTGCCGGCAGCAGTTATCTATCCTCGGAAGACCCGCGCTGTCACTTCGGCTTAGGTGACGCGGAAAAGGTCTCCAGATTAGAAATCCACTGGCCAGATGGAAATCGTACCGAACTGGAGAACCTTTTGCCCAACCAATTGGTCAGCGTCGGCAAGAAGAACGAACAACCGGCTGCCGCTGAAACAGATCATGTGTTGCAGGAGGAAGTCTTCTTTCAGATAAATTTGAAGGCGGGTGGTGCCAGACCCCTGGAGATTTTACCCGCCGCTTCTGAGGAGATGATCCGCCTTGGGGAAGCCTTGTTCTGGGACAAAGAACTGAGCGGCAACCGGGATGTCGCCTGCGCCACCTGCCACCATCCGTTGGCTGGAACGGGTGACGATCTTTCTCTTTCTATTGGCGTGGGCGGTAGTGGTTTTGGGTCTGAGCGCCAAATTGGCCAGGGCCGTACACATATTCCGCGTAACGCTCCCGAGATTTTCAATCGCGGAGCGGAGGGTTGGCATACGATGTTCTGGGACGGCCGTGTCGCCGAAGCTCCCCCGGGCTCTGGCAATAGCCTGGGCTTCCTCTCGCCCGCCGGCGATACGCTTCCCCAAGGACTAAACAATGTAGTTGCCGTACAAGCTATGTTCCCGGTAACATCCCGCGACGAGATGCGTGGTGACGAGGGGGATGTCGATCAATTTGGCCAATCCAACGAATTGGCTTTGTTTAACGACAAAGATTTACCCGCCATTTGGAATGCCATCATGGAGCGTCTACTACAAATTCCTGAATATAAGGAACTTTTTGCGGCCGCTTATCCCAATGTGCCTCTTTCATGGCTAAGATTCCAACACGCAGCGAACGCTATTGCATCCTATGAAATGAGCGTTTTCACTTATGCGGACAGCCCTTGGGATCGTTTCCTGGCTGGCGATGCGAATGCCCTCTCATCAGAGGCGAAACGAGGAGCATTCCTTTTCTATGGTGACGCTGGTTGCAGCCACTGTCATAATGGCAGCTTATTGACTGACCAAAGCTATCATAATATTGGGGTACCACAGCTCGGACCCGGGAAAGGGGATGAGGCACCATTAGATTATGGACGGGGACGGGAAACGGGATTGGCCAAAGATAGATACGCCTTCCGCACGCCACCTTTACGCAATGTAGCGCTCAGCGGACCGTGGATGCACAATGGCGCATACACCAGTTTGGAGGGGGCGGTGAGACATCATTTGGATCCCGCAACGGCCGTAGAAACGTACGATATCTCTCAACTTGATCCAGGCTTGAGGGGAACCTACCAGGAGCAGCCCGCTGTCTTGAGTACTCTCGATCCGCTTGTGGCAACACCCCTTGTGTTGTCTGACCGGCAAGTAAACGATCTGTTGGCATTTCTAGAGGCGCTCACATCACCAACGACGGCAAATAGCTGTGAATTGATCCCAGAGTCCGTACCAAGCGGGTTGCCCATCGACAGGGACCCCACCACTCATTGTAGGTAGAGGCGCTTGTGAACTGACCGAACGGTGGCGCCAGCCTCTCTGGCTATAGAGGGCACGTCACGTGTGATTATCTCACTTCACCACCGCAAAAATCCCCTATTGAATTCTACGTGCTACCACTAATGTCTTTCAGCGAAATACGATCTGGGTATGTCGGGTAAGGACACGGCATTGCTGCCGCGCCCTCCCCTAAGAACGACCCGCGATAGTTTCCCATCAAGTCGCTCAAACCTCTCGAACGCCTTTCGCAAGACGCGGTTTCTCAACCTGAAAACCAAGACTGTGAACCTGCTGGTGGCAATTGGGGTGGAGCAACACCCGGTTTTCCATCCCATCGTGACCGCCATGTACTCGCCAAACCAAGTGGTGACTGTGCCAGCCGCTCTGTTTGGTGATTTTCTGACGACAGACCGGACAGATACCGCGTTGCAATAGCCACAATTGTCGCAGCCGTTCCTTACCGCGTAGATCCCGAAGCATTTTGTTGTCAATCCGTTTCTCAAAGTAGGATTCCCACTCTGGGTCATACGGATTGGCTGTTGCCTTGACCTTCGTGTGTCGTTGGATTGCGATTTTGCCGGCTCTTACGAGCCAAACACGTTGTGGTTTTTCTCGACCCTCAGTCAACACACCGCTCAGCCGCCATTTGTAGCGTTGGGATGCGCCAAAGTACTTGCGGCGAATCCATTCGCGACTACGTTTCGGATGACGGCGTTTTGCCCATTGCCAGACCGCCTCAAATATCTCAGAATCGACTCGCTTAAACGTCTGCTTGCTGACCACATGACGGTGGAAGTGCGCCCAACCTCGAATGATCGGATTGAGTTGCACAATCAGAAGACCCGCCTTGACTGTCTTGTTCGCTTTAATGATGGCTCGCACTTTGCTCAAGAGTGCTTGTACATTCTTGGTCGACGGTTTAATGAGTAACTTACCTCGATATTTGCGGATGTTTTGGCCGAGGAAATCGAATCCTGTATCGATATGCGTGATGCACGTCTTGTCCTGCGAAAGTGACAAGCCGCGTTCTCGCAAAAATGTCTCGACTACCGGCTGAACTTCATCGCGTAGCTGCCGCTCACTGTTGCCAGTGATGATGAAGTCATCGGCAAATCTAACCAGGTGAACCGTTGTCCGTTGCCCCTGCTTGTAGCAGATTGGGAAGCGGGACCGTAATTCTGCCTCAAGGCCATCCAGCGTTAGATTTGCGATCACGGGCGAGATTATCCCGCCTTGCGGCACGCCTTCCTCAGTTGAAGAATATGTACCCTTATCGATAAATCCGGCTTTCAGCCATTGGTGCAGAATTGGTTTTTCCAGTGGGATGTTGTCTTCGAGCCATTCATGTGAGATGGTATCGAAATAAGATCGGATATCGGCTTCCAATATCCACGGTGCAGACAGTTTGCGACTGAGTGCGTTGAAGCTCTGTTGAATCGCATCTGCTGGTGAGCGATTTTTCCGAAAGCCATAAGAGTTGGGATCGCCTGTTGTTTCTGCAATCGGATCGAGCGCAAGCAAGTAGAGGGCTTGCATGGCACGGTCCAGCATGACAGGAATACTCAGCGGCCTTCGCTCATTGCCACTTGACTTTGGAATATAGATGCGTCGCAACGGTTGGGCACGATACCCATGTTGTCGCAATCGCTCGATGGCGGTTTGTTTGTCTCTGGGCGTTGACCATATTTCACCATCAACACCTGCTGTTCGTTTGCCTTTGTTTTCGGTCACTCGTTTGACGGCTAAGGCTTTGCCGCTAAACGAGCGTGTCAAGAGACGTTGCAGCGCTTTCACTTTGCCCCATCTCTCTTCCTGAGTCGCCTTCACAATACGCACTTGGAGCCGTCGCACATTTTGATGAACTTTACGCCACTCAATGGCGTGCCAGCTTTCATCAATTTGGGAGGACGCACCAGGTAATGAAGAAGCAAGGGGCAACGGTATTGCTAGCTCGTCCATTGCCATTGCCACTGACTTCATGCCTGCCATCTGCTTTTCCTCTGTAACGGTTTGCCTAATTCTCTTGTGATGAGAGACCGGATGGAAGTCTGCCCGCTTTCGCGTAGGATGATATTGTTTGGGACGCAATCCCTATCCGCTTCATTACAAAACGGCGTTCGCTTTTTCCATCTTCCTTTGCCCACTGTCCTATCAACTCGCTTTACAGCTCGCTTTCCCAAAGGGAGGCCATTGGGTTTACCACGTTCCGCTTTAGTACCTGCGTGGGTGAGGTCTCGCCTATTTGCCGATGGTGCAACGACTGCGGCAGGTGAGCAAAAAACACCTGTACCTGACCATGTACCTTTTGGTTCAAGCCTATCAGCATCTTTGGCTTGTTGGCGATTGACGACATTTATCAGCGATTCACGTTTGTTGACCATACCACGCAATCCTAGTTCCCGACCGCTTCGATGCTAACAGTCGCCAATCCACCTCGCGGCTTCCTGACCATCCAATATGGATGAGGCTACATTGTCCTAGAGGCTTCGCACCTCACCGTTACCGGTGGCGCACGCTCTAGTAGGATATCGATGACAGTACATCGAGTTGTGTCCTGTACAAGCAGTCACAACAGTTACTTCAAGCGACTTCGTGTCGCACTTTTGCATATCCCCCGAAAAATCCTAATCTGAGATTATGGCATAGTTTTACAGAGTAACGATATGAAGCACTCAAAAATTCGAGCTCCAAATCATGAGCCAAGAAATTGCCATACAGGGGTTTGACTAGGATCGGATACTCCCTAGGAAATAGATTCTATTTTCATCTCTTTGTGGTGAGCCCCCGCTCATGAAAACTGTTGGCGAATCTTCTGAGAGCCGTTCTGTGGGATAAAAAGTATAATCGAGCAGCAAAAATGGAGGAAATAAAATGTCGTTACACCCCAGGCCCGTTTTTGAGGTGCCAGAAGAGACAGCCAGAGTAGCTCATGCTGCATTTCCAAAGGGAAATATCTATCTGCGTATCAGAGACCGCTTAGGTGCCTTCTATGAGGACGAACAATTTACCTCACTTTTTTCTGAACGCGGTCAACCAGCATTTAGCCCCTGGCGTTTAGCCCTGATTTCAATCATGCAATTTGTTGAAGACCTGTCTGATCGGCAGGCTGCGGAAGCAGTACGCGGTCGCATTGATTTGAAATATCTGCTGGGATTGGAGTTAGAGGACTCGGGATTTGACTATTCTGTCTTGAGTGAGTTTCGGCAGCGATTGTTGGATGGCGGTTTGGAGCAGGAACTTCTGGATACGATGTTGAGTGTTTTGGCTGAACATGACTTGTTGAAGAAACGGGGCAAACAACGCACAGATTCCACGCATGTTGTCGCCGCTGTCAGAAACCTGAATCGCTTGGAAACCATAGGTGAAACGATGCGAGCGACGCTAAACATCTTGGCCACAGTTGCGCCAGAGTGGTTGCAGAAAGTTGCCCCGCTCGAATGGTATGATCGCTACGAAGCACGTATCGAGGAGTCAAGGCTACCCCGCAAAAAGAAGGAGCGGACGGCCTGGGTTAACGCTGTTGGAAATGATGGCATCTACCTCTTGACCAATATTTACGAATCAGAGAGTCATCATTGGTTGTGGGAGGTGCCTGCTGTACAAATACTCAGACAGGTGTGGATACATCAGTTTTATCATCTGAACGGGGAGGTGAAATTGCGTCAAGCCAAGGACTTACCTCCTGCTTCAATCCGTTTTGACTCTCCCTATGATCCGGAAGCGCATTATGGCACCAAAAGACAAACGCACTGGACTGGCTACAAGGTTCATATCAGTGAAACTTGTGATGATGAGCAACCGCATCTAATCACCCATGTAGAAACAACCATTGCCCCCCGATCAGATGCGGACATGACAGAACCTATTCATGAAGCTTTGGCAGAGAAAGAACTCTTGCCTGGCACCCATCTGGCAGATGCGGGGTATGTTGATGCTGAGCAAATTGTCAACAGCCAAACTGACCACGACCTTCATCTTCTAGGCCCGGTGCGGCCCGATACCAGTTGGCAAACTATTGAAAATACAGGTTATGCGATCACCGACTTCGTCATAGACTGGGAATCCAAACTGGCTGTTTGCCCAAATGGCGCAGCCTCCTCAGCCTGGACTCCCAAAAAAGATGCTTGGAATAATGCTGTGATTGGAGTCAAATTCTCAAATAGGGATTGTGGTCCTTGCCCTACTCGTTCATGTTGTACCCGACAAGCCACAGCGCCGCGATCATTGACTCTCCGGCCACAACTGCAACATGAAGCATTACAAAAGAGTCGGCAGCAACAAAAGACGCAAGAATGGCAGAAACAATATGCCAAAAGAGCGGGTATTGAGGGCACAATTTCGCAAGCAGTACGTGGATTTGGCCTGAGAGAGTGTCGCTATATTGGGTTGGCTAAGACCCATTTACAGCATGTACTGACGGCCGTTGCTATTAACATGGCTAGGCTGGATGCCTGGTTAAAAGGCAAGAAACGAGCGCAAACTAGAGTCTCTCGTTTTGCAGCTTTGCGGCCGAGTCCAGCATAAATTGAATTCGCCAACAGTTTTCATGAGCGGGGGCCCACCACAAAGAGATGAAAATAGAATCTATTTCCTAGGGA
>JAACFF010000645.1 GCA_009937635.1 Chloroflexota bacterium | reverse complement strand
TTCGCTTACCACTGCGAACATTGCGATGAGAGCCAGTACAGCTACCACTCCTGCAAGAATCGTCATTGTCCCAACTGCCAAAACGAGGCGAGGGCAACAGTGGTTTAAGCAGCAACGGGCCGTCCGTTTCGGGCCAAGTTCCGTCACTCACTGGAAAAAAACGGGTTGTTTGACGGGTACGCTCGTGGGTAATGCATCACATCCCACTCACCCGCCAGGGCTTTCCATCTGAGCTGGATCACGCCGGAAATTTCCAAAGATCGGCCACTTCTGCTAAAATCGTCTCAGGTTTCCCGCTTGAGACGAACCGCTAGCGACTGGCTTGCCTCCTTAAATCCCAAACGTAGCCGTCGTCTCCAAGCACTGGCTTAGGTCAACACAGGATTATGTGGCGGGAGCCGGGCCAAAGGTGGGGCAAGGACCTCTTACGGTTTGGTCCATGGGCATGGTATTTATGATCGTGAAGTTAACTCGGCGAATTACAGCCCAATGGAGTGTGCCATGCAAATCAAGATAAGTCACCTTGCTGGCCCGGCAGCGCCTTAGCTCAAGCGTTGGGTAACACAAGATGAATTGAGGGAACATTATGAGGGGTAAATCTAAGTGTTACGATGAATTGTACGCCTATTGCGAGACCGTGCCATTGGTGGACTGTCACGATCACTCGGTCAAACTGGGTCCTAAGTACACTGATCCTATTCAAGTCATTATCGGTGAGTATTTCCTTACAGATTTGGGCAGCGCTACTACCGAAGCTGAAGCTCGTATACTGCTAGATCAAGAAATTCCTTGGGAAGAACGCTGGCCAATTCTGGAAAAGGCCTGGCAACGCACCTGTCACACGGGCTACGCCCAAATCACTCGTCGAGTACTAAAGAAGTTCTATGACGAGGATGAGGTGACATTAGATGCGTTGCATCGTATGGAAGAGAGACTACTCGATTTAGAAGACAAGACAAGATTTGAAGCCATTCTTGACGAAGCCAAGATTGCTGTCCGGCTAGCAGATGTATGGCCTGACGTAAAGCAAGTATTGGACCGAATATACGAGTTAACCCCACGCGCTCGACTGGTCATTCCTCTACCGGCATACCATCGTATTCGCGACTATATGGGTGTGCAAGAATTGATGACCCCTCTAGGGCGAACTGTCACTAACCTAGATGAATATATTGACGCCTGCCTTGAGATTTTTGAAGGCTTCAAAGCATACGGTGCCGTTGCCTTTAAAGATCAGTCTGCCTACTTTCGTTCGCTTAACTATAGTAACCCATCGCGTGCCGAGGCAGAGAAGGTGTTCAACTGGTTTATGGAAGACCCGTTGCGCAGTGCATCTTACCCCGACGGGGTGCAGCCTCTTGATGACTACCTTTTTCATGCCTTTATGCGAATGGCACGGGATATGGATTTGCCGGTCCAAGTTCATACAGGGCCTCCGGCGGGCTTATATGGCGATATTACCAAAGCAAATGCCGCTGGTTTGGCAAACCTGCTTATGTTACATCGTGATGTGCGTTTTGATCTGTTTCACGCCAACTGGCCCTATAGCGGAGAAATCCTATTTCTGTGTAAAGCTTATCCCAATGTAGCCCTGGATTTCTGTTGGGCCAATGTGATTGATCCCGTCTATTGTCAGAATCTATTTCGTCAGGCGCTTTCAAGTGTGCCACATAGCAAAATCCACGGGTATGGTTCAGATTTTGGCGGCTTTGGTTATGCACCAGGCGGTGGTTACGTTGATCGAGCCTGGGCACATGCACAAATTGCCCGTGAAAATATCGCTATTGCTCTATCAGATATGGTGGAGCTAGAATACCTCAGTTTCGATGAGGCCAGAGAAGTTGCATATGCGTGGTTATTCGGTAACGCTAATGAATTCTACCAGCTTGGGCTTTAAGACAACATGCTGCCCAACAACGGCATGGTACCGACACCAACAGCCGCGGCTTATCTTGTGTAGTCTTGCGTGGGTGAAAATGTTCCTTACTCAATCATTCTCTTTGGCGTAGAAGCATGCACATACATCAGGCCGAAGACACCGCGTCACTCAGCCCGTCGAAATGATTAATTGGCAGGTAATTTATCCAATGGGTTTGCGGCGTGCTGAGCTCCCTCTGTGCCAATATAAGTGAGACAACTCTGCTCAGGGAATTAGTGTAGAATAGAGAGCAGAGGAGAGAACCATGTCTCAAGACGAACTGAACAAGATCAACGTACCTGATCCCGAAGTGGTAGCCCGAGCCAAACGCAGGCGTTTCAGTGCTGAGTACAAGCTGCGTATCCTGGAAGAGGCCGAAGCTTGCAGTGAGCGTGGCCAGATAGGCAGTCTGCTGCGGCGGGAAGGGCTGTACTCATCGCACCTGACGACCTGGCGCCAGCAGCGAGAACAAGGCCAACTGGAAGCGCTGAGCCCCAAGAAACAGGGGTGTAAGCCACCGGTTGACGAAGCGCTGGCGAAAGAGTTGGCTGAGTTGAAGCGAGAGAACCAACGCCTGGGGAACCGATTGCAGCAAGCAGAGACAATCATCGAGGTGCAAAAAAAGCTCTC
>JAACFF010000644.1 GCA_009937635.1 Chloroflexota bacterium | reverse complement strand
CTGCCGGTGCAGGATGATCTCCGTTAAGTTGGGAATATATTGCGCCAGCGTATCCACCACCGCGTCGCCAAATTCTTCTCGCTTCTCGTCTGTCCAACCGCCGTTGAGATGGTAGGGCGCGTACTGGACAAAGCAAGACATTACATGTTTGCCGGGCGGCGCCATATCGGGGTCAATGACGGAGGGCAGGATGGCATCGATGAACGGCCGTTTTGGAATTTCCCCATATTTAGCCGCATCATACGCCCGTTCAATGTAATCCACGCTGGGACTGATGGAGATGGCGCCGGCCAGGTGCCGTCCTGGCCCCGGCATACAGGTCAGGTCAGGAAGCGCATCCAGGGCCAGGTTCACCTTGCCTGACGAGCCACGAATATCAAATTTACGGATGGTATCAACCAGATCCGCCGGCAGCTCTTTTGGCTCAACCATTTGCAAGAAGGTGCGCTTGGGGTCCAGGCTGGACCCGACGACTTCGGCGTAGATTTCGTCCCCGTTTTCCAAAGCGACGCCGAGGGTACGGCCATTTTTCACAATCAGTTGCGCCACCGGCGCGTTGCAGCGAATCTCCGCGCCAAACGATTCGGCCGAGCGAGCGATTGAGTCTGCGATACCCCCGGTGCCTCCCTTGGCAAAGCCCCAGGCGCGAAACGCGCCGTCAATCTCGCCCATGTAATGGTGCAGCAACACATACGCCGTCCCCGGCGAACGCGGCCCCAGGAAGGTGCCGATAATGCCGCTGGCCGACATCGTGCCTACCAGCGGGTCCGATTCAAACCATTGAGCCAGAAAATCGGCTGAACTCATGGTCATCAGTTTGGCCAACAGGTAAAGCTGCTCCTCGCCCAGGCTCAGAAAATGACGCGCCATGCCCAATAGATCCAGCCAATCCCGCGGATTAAGCGCGGCCGGATCGGGCGGCATCATGCTCAGGATGTATTTAACCGCTTTGGCCATGAAGTACATGTTTCGGCTGTATTCGTCATAAGCCCCGCCGTCGCGCTGTGAATGGCGGGTGATATCACGCAGCGTGCGGAAATGATCGCCGTCGCGATACAAATAATCGCCGTTCAGCAATGGTGTCAGGGTGCTTTCCAGCGGCAAGACAGTCAACCCGTGTTGGGGCAGTTGTAAATCGCGGATGATATCCGGCCGCAGCAGACTGACGACGTAAGAGAAAACGGTGTACTTGAAGCCGGGATAGATTTCCTCGGTGACAGTGGCCCCGCCGACCAGATGGCGTTTTTCTAACACCAGCGTCTTCTTGCCCGCCCTGGCCAGGTACGCGGCAGCAACCAGCCCATTATGGCCGCCGCCGATGATGATCGCATCATATTTTTGTGTCATGGCAAATCCCTTTTATTTTCTCTTCCGCTGCGGGTTAAAAAATGGTGTTTTGGCGATGGTTGCCTGCCCTCGTTCACGGCCGTACTCGACGGTGATCTCTATTTCCACCCGCGTACCTATAGCCGCGTGTTCGCTCAATACGGTTCCCAGGCCGATATACTTCTTCAGCAGCGGCGAGAAAGTGCTGCTGGTGATCTGGCCAATTTGTTTGCCGTTTTTATAGAGGGGAACAGCCAGTCGCGACGCTCGCCCCGGCACCTGCGGCGGTAGATTCACCTTGTCAAACAGCCTCTCCAGATCAACCCAGTCAATTTCCAGACCAATGAATGCCCAGGGTGAACCGCGTTCCTTTTCTGCACGCAGCGCCTTGCGGCCGATGAAGTTGCCCGCATCCAACGACACCGCCCAGCCCAATCCCAGTTCAAAGGGGGACGATTTTTGCGCTTCGATTCGCGCGTGGTGCGAGGAGATATAATCTACTTCAATGAGCAGCAGTCCTGCTTCGATACGCACCTTGTCCAGGGCTACCATCCCGGCCGGTAAAACGGCATAACGGTCTCCCGCTTCCACCAGGCGATCCCATAGTGATTCGGCATGCTGCGGACGCACCCACAGCTCATAGCCCAGGTCGCCGGTGTAGCCGGTGCGCGTTACCGTCAATGGGAAATCATCCACCTGGCCGCGTGCCAGCCAGAAATATTTTAGCTGGTCAAAATCGATGCCGCTGACGATCTCCTTGAGGATGGCGCGGCTATTAGGCCCCTGCAAGGAGAGGGCGGCCAACTGCGACGATACATCGGTCACCTGGGCCTCAAAACCGAAGCCGACATCCTGAAACCAGCGCAGGTTAGGGTCGGCGGCGGTGATGCGGAAATGGTTTTCATCCAGACGGGCGATGGTGCCGTCGTCAATCACTTTGCCCGCTTCATCACACCAGGGGGAATACATCACCTGTTCTACCCGGCATTTGCTTACGTCGCGAGTGATGATACGGTCTACGACGTGGGCAGCGTCGGGGCCGCTGATCTCATATTTGAATAGGGGAGACACGTCGATCATCGCCGCGCTGTTACGAATGGCGAAATACTCCCGTTCATGCGACGGTTCGTACAGGCCGGCGGACAGGTAGCCAGACCAGTTGCGCCATTCGTGGCTTTCACACACGGGGGCCGTGCGAGAATGGAAGGGGGTTGGTATGGGC
>JAACFF010000215.1 GCA_009937635.1 Chloroflexota bacterium | reverse complement strand
AATGCTAAAGATCACAGATCCTATCAAAAAAAATATTCCTTGTATTACGCTACCGCACTCGCCAGCCGCTGATCTGAGAAGAGAAATCGTCGACTTAGGGGATGGAGCTCCGGCTGACTTCGATAGTTTTGCAAGCGAGATCGCCGGCAAGATAGTGTTGACCAACAGTGTTGTTTACCCAGGTGGGAGCAAGCGATGGATACATCGTAATGAAAAGTACGGCCGTGCATTGCTAGCGGGCGCGAGCGGGTTTATCTTTGTTAACCATTATCCCGGTTTCGGTCCTGTAACCGGAGGGATCGGACCGGATGATCCCCATGGCGGTCAGGCGTTGATACCGGGTTTATCGATTAGCCTGGAAGATGGCGCCTTTATAAAGAGGCTGCTCCGTCGCGGTGAGCGAGTCGAGGTTCACCTGAGCAGTAACGATATCAATGAACCGGTTACTTCATGGAATGTCATTGCCGAATTGCCGGGTAAGCGGGATCAAAGTTCCGTGGTCATGCTGGGTTGCCATTATGATGGGCATGATATTTCTCAAGGCGCAGCCGATCCCGCCTCAGGAACGGTAGCACTCCTAGAGGCGGCGCGGGTTCTAAGCCGTTATGCGTCAGACATGCCATTCACTGTTAGGTTCGCTTTGTGGTCGGCCGAGGAAATTGGGCTGATTGGCTCAACACAATATGTCCAGCAACATGATGGGGATCTTGACCAGCTCCGATTTTATCTGAATATGGATATGGCAGGGGCTATTTCGCAAAAGGATATCGTCCTCAACGAATGGCCGGAATTGGCCGCGCTTCTTGAGGAGTGGCGGGACCAGATGGCCCTCGATTTTAGGGTGGGGCAGTCGGTAAGTGCACACTCGGATCACTACCCATTTATGCTTGCAGGAGCGCCGACGGGTGGTATTGGCAGCCTGAATAATGATTCAGGTGGACGTGGATATGGGCATACTATGTACGACACTTTGGATAAGGTGCAGATGCGGAGTATGCGTGAAGCTGCAACTTTGGCGGCACGGTTGGCGCTGAGGATGGCGAGCATAGAGGATTGGCCGGTAGAGCGGCGTTCGAGAGAAGCGGTCGAGAAAATATTGGATAGTCCTGACTACCGTGAAGAAGTTGAATTATTCGCCCGTGTCCGTGGCTATTACCGCGAGAAGCGGTCGGAAGAAAATGATGGAAATTAGGAGTGAGATTCAGTTTCCTGATCAACAGTCGTGGCCAGGGAGCAATCTGCTTGCCATGTACATGGACGAATCCGCAGCGCGCCACCACCATTTATGCCCGCGCCAGGTTCTTGGCATTCGCATGGGGCTATTTGGTCTGCGCAAATTAGGCCTGATAGACAATCAATACCAACCTCGGTACCAGAATAGGCACAAACATCTGCTAACTATTGTCGAGACTGATGGTTGTGGTGCTGATGGAATTGCAGTGGCCACAGGTTGCTATGTTGGCCGGCGGACGCTACGCGTAATTGATTACGGGAAAATGGCAGCAACTCTGGTACAAACGCGTTTGGGTAAGGCTGTTCGTATCGTGCCCCATTCAAACTCGCGTGAATTGGCTCATTCTTATGCCCCGGATGCTCGTAGTCGCTGGCATGCCTATTTGGATGCGTACCAGATTGTCCCGGATAACTTGCTGCTAAAGATAAGAGAAGTGACCCTAACACAGTCAATTGCCGAGATCCTTAGTAAACCGAGTGCACGAGCAGAATGTGGCCTATGTGGGGAAGAGATTCTGAATGAGCGTGAGATCAAACGGGATGGTATAGTTTATTGTCGTTCTTGTGCCGGCGCGAGTTATTATCGTGAGCATAAAAGCCTGCCATGAAATTGTATCATGGCAGGCTGACTATTTAGCGCCGAGGAATGATGATCCACAGGAGTAGGTAAGGCAATACGCCGGGTAAACCACCAGGGAGCATCAGGATCAAGAATAGTAAGCGAAACCAAAAGGGGTTAATGCCAAAGAATGCTCCTAAACCACCGCATACGCCGGCGACTATCCCATTTTGTCTCTGCAGCTTGTTCTGTTTTGATTTTGTACTCATTTCACTCTGCCTCCAATAAGATTATCCAGTGTCATTTCTTTTCAACTGGCTATACGGGCTTTCGGTACACAGGTTGCTGGGATGTAAAGCATTTTACAAATCAGGATCGGCAAACCAAGTAGATAGAGAAAAGATCAGCGGATAAAAAAAGAGCGTACCGACTTCGATACGCTCTCAGCTTATAATAATGGGGCGACTTGGCTAGTTAGTTTTCTTCTTCCTCTTCTATTTTTCGCAGTTTGGCTACCAAGTCATCTTGCAGGTGCGCAGGGACACGGCCGTAATGGAGGAATTCCATTCCGAACAAACCACGGCCTTGGGTCATTGAGCGCATATCGGCGGCATAGCGCTGTATCTCGGCTAAAGGTACCTCGGCGTGCACAATGCTCTTGGTGCCCTCCTGGTCCATACCCAGCACTCTCGCTCGACGTGTATTGAAATCACCCAAAATGTCGCCCATATTATCCGACGGGACGGTTACAGTGACTTTATATATTGGCTCCAGTAACACGGGACCAGCACCCAGGACTGCTTTCTTGAACCCCTCACGTCCGGCGGTCTGGAAGGCAATTTCTTTAGAATCTACGGGATGTTCTTTGCCATCGTAAACAATCGCTTTCACACCTACAACAGGATAACCGGCCAAAACGCCTCCTTCAAGCGCCTGGCGGCAACCCTTCTCAGTGGCGGCTACAAACGGTTGGGAGATAGCCCCGCCGAAAATTTCAGAAGCAAATTCAAACTCGGTGTTGTCGTCAACTGATTCAACCCGAATGAACACACGGGCATATTGGCCGGCCCCGCCGGTCTGCTTCTTGTGCGTATATTCGGCCGAATTGGTCTTGGTAATCGTCTCACGATAGGGAACTTTGGGTGTTGTCGTCGTCAAGTGGACGCCAAATTTTGACTCAGCCTTTTTGACCGCGATATCGAGATGGGTCGTTCCCATGCCTGACAGGATTGTCTGATGCGTGGCGCGCTCGGCTCGCCAGGAAAGGGTTGGGTCCTCGCCTGCCAGACGACTTAGTGATTGGTTCAACTTAGCTACGTCTGATTGGGAAACGGGATGAACTGCTACCGAAGCGATGGGATTGGGTTGGGCGATAGGATCTATCTTCAGGACGTGCCCGCGGTCACAAAGTGTGTCATTGGTCTGTGCATCACCTAATTTCACGGTGCTACCTATGTCTCCACTATGAAGACGAGGAGTGGGCTCGGAGTTTTTACCGGTTACGATCTGCAACGAGCCTATGCGTACCTCGCTGTCGAGAGTGGTATCCCACACACGACTGTCAGATTCAAGCTGGCCACTGAAAATGCGGATGTAGCTGGTTTTGCCATATGGATCCTCGCGCGTCTTGAAGATAAAAGCGGCTAATGGGCCTGTATCGACTACGTCAAGCGTAACGTTTTCCCCGGCACCGTTGGTTGCTTCGATTTCCACATCATTTGGAGCGGGAAGCAGTAAAGCAAAAGTGTCAAGCAAGGGGCCGACAGCGATTCCTTTTTCTGGCGCACAATAGACTATGGGGGTTAGCGTGCCTTGGGCCATGGCAGCTTTCAGACCGAAGACGATCTCATCATTTGACAAATCTTCTTTCTCAAAATACAACTCAAGCAGGTCATCGTCTCCCTCTGCTGCGGCTTCAATTAATTCTACGCGCGCCTCTTCAGCAGCGTCTACGAGGTCAGCGGGAATTGGAGCGGTTTCACCGGTTTCGCCCAAACGCGCTTCCATGTTCATCAAATCAACGATGCCCCTAAAATCAGTGCCTTCACCGATCGGTAGTTGGAGATTCACGAAGTTGCCATCAAGATTTTCATTGATACTGGTCATAACGCGGTTAACACTAACGTTTTCGCGATCCATCTTATTAACAATTAATAGGCGGGGACGGTTGAAACTCTTGGCTATTGACCATACAGCCTCCGTTCCAACCTCAACGCCACCTACCGCTTCCACGAGTACCACGGCGCTCTCGGTAACCTTTATGGCACTATTAACTTCGCCGACGAAGTCAATGTAGCCAGGGGTATCTAGAATATTGAGTTTGAGACCTTTCCATTGGATGGGGGCGATAGAAGTGGAAACTGAACTATTGCGATTGATTTCTTCTTCGTCATAGTCCATGGCTGCAGTGCCGTTTTGAACGCTGCCCATGCGTGTGGTTACGTCTGTATCTAGAAGCAGGCGCTCAACAAGTGTTGTTTTGCCGGCCCCATTGTGAGAAACAAGGGCAATGTTGCGTATTTGTCCGGTGTGATACTCTTTCATTAGTAAGAAACCTCTTGGGATCTGGGATTATGGAGCTCAAACGACTGTGGTTAGATCGGAGCAAATGTGTTTATTATTGTTTAGAAGCCACCCCGAATTCTAGTCGAAAGTGGATAAGCGGGCAAATGTCGTGCAGCCTCTGCAATTACCCAATAATTCTTACCAGAGTACGGAGGTTCCTGGGATTCTGTGCACGTGCGCACAGGATCAACTAGCCATTGTATTCTGTCTGTAGCGGCGCCTGGTGCTTTTTCCAAATGGGTGTGTATTAGATTAGCTGCCGGTGCTTTCAACGCTTAGCGTGAATGCCCCTTCACCACCTTCTTCTAAGCTTGTCACCCAGATCAACAGGGTCATGTCTTCGGGAATTTCTAGCTCCTCAAATCCTGCATCTGTTTTATCGTCTGATAGGTATTCGTTGGCCAAGAGCAAATTTCTATCATCGTCAAAGATTAGCACGCCCGGATCGAAATCATCGCTGGTAGCGATGATGTTGATTGTGTTACCAGCAGAGACTTTCAGTATATATTCTATGGCTGTATCCTTGGGCATTTGGCCGCTTTGAGGATCAGCGAGGCTAATTTCTCCGCCCTCAACTACCTCAGGCGTTAAGGCATTATTGAGATAACTTATAGCGGCTTCAAGGACTGCATCTTCGTCTCCGAGCAGGATTTCTTCGGTCACAGGCACTTGCACAGTTGGTGGAACTCCTTTTCCTTCAATGTGAATCTGCCCGTCGGGATCTACCGCACGACTCTTGGTATAGGTGAAGAATTCATCTTCAGGCATTTTTATTCTGTCAATGCCACCCCCCGCGCCGGCGGTGGGATACTGGCCAAGAATGGCTGCACGATCTTGTAATGTCATGTCGTAGCTAAAGAATTCACAAGCGCTGTGACAGTTAGGTCCAATTAAGAGAGCGACGGCGCCATCATAACGCAGTTCTTCCGCAGGTAGATAGAATCTCTCTTCACCACGTGGATCAAAGTAGAAGTCATCAAGTTCTTTGTCGTATTCACCCTTGTTGCCCAAAACCAGCGGTTCATTATAGAAATAGGCTGCCATTTGATCGGCCAAGAACCCGCTGCCACCACCATTTTGGCGCATGTCAATGATTAGACCGGCTACATCGCGATCATTGAGTGTACGTAACATGCGTTCCCAGAGCTGAATGGTGAGTAATTCATTGTCTGAGAAACTATTTATCTTGGCGTAGGCATAGCCACTGGCCGGTAACAATTCATATTCTACCGGCAATTCGAAGCCATCTTGTCCAGCATTTAACGAGGAGAATCGAAAGCTTGCTGGTTCAGGTACGGCCGTTATCGTTACTGTCTCGGAGGAGTTGTTTTCTGGATTGCGGAAGGTTATAGTGACCTCCGTACCCTCGGGGAATCGCGTAGCATACCGTAACTGTTGCAGCCGTCTTAAATGATCTGTGCTGAAGGGGGCGGAATGGGGAACGGTTTCGCTGGCTTTTTCGGCAAATGGTTGTCCGTCAATTTGCAGGATTTCCGCACCCAGTTCGATGCCGGCTTCATCGGCAGGAGTGCCGGCGCCGAGGAAATTGACTATGATACGGCCGTCATCCAGTTCACGCACAGCAATTCCTAAACCACCGCGAGTTTCCTGCACAAATTCGTCAGCTAGAAATGGACCGCTGACATGGCCGTCGGGAATCGAACGGGCAAAGTCGCGCAATGCCCTGAGATAGAGTTGGGGATCTTGCTTTTCATCTGCGCTATCAAACTGCGGACGCAGGCTGGCGTGGATTTGATCCCAATCCAGACCTTTGTATTCCGTAAACGCGTATTCTTTGCGCAACTTTTCAACAAGCGCGTCAAACGCTTCTGCATAGCCCAGATCTGAATAATCTACAAGCGCGGTGCTTTCTGGTTCGATTAGATCAATAACTGGATGGTTCGACCGGTCGAAGGTAAAGGGATCCGTATCCAGATCTACGACAGTATATCCTTGAGGCAAACCAACGATGGGATCATCTTCAGTAAATAACAGCCCGTCGTCGCCAAATCCAGAAGGAAATCCTTGATTAGCGTCTGGCGCATGAAGGAGCAGCTTGCCACCGACGATCTCGCGTTTTGTTTCGGCGTCATCACTGATCAGAGTTGAGGCGTAGGCCGTTGACCAACCACCGCCAGATAGATCACGTTCTTCAAGATAAGGATCGCCAAAGGTATTGGTCCAATAGGCGATGGCATAGACCTGTACCCCTTGGTTCGTTTCGTCGTCATTATCCACGTCTCGCAGCGTTCCCTGGGGTTCTTGCGGCAGGGCAATGCTGTATGAAAATGGAGAGGTAAAGAAATCAGAGGTAATTTGCCCTAATGTTTGGGACTCTAAGGGCATAAGGAAGTTTTCGTTGCGATCAACAAATCCGGCCTGGTCTTCGAGAATGACCACCGGTTCGGCGACACCCATGGTGAAGAAGGCATTTGTGTACTCTACATCACCGGTGATACTCACCGTGCCCCCTTCGTCGTTGACGATCTCTGCGGCGGGGAAACGAGAGGTTGATTCTTGTGGCTCCGGGCTCGGTTCCGGGGTTGGGGGTACGGCCGTCGGTTCCGCTTGTGGTGCTTTTGTCGGCGCTATCGTGGCAACCTTAGTTGTAGTGGTTACGCTGGATTCCTGAAGATTATCGGATTCGTTTTCGGGTGAGGTAGCGTCGTTTTGGCAAGCTACCAGCAGTACAAATGCAACAAATACCAAGCTAAATAATTTACCTTTCATGTATGTTCCTTGATAGAGGGTCATAAGACCAGTAGATATCTGGCGGATTCTAATTCACGCACTGTCGCAGGGCTGATTTCTTAACCTCTCGCTTAAATTGGATTGTGCAGTAAAGTTGCGGCTAAATGACCGTGAACGATCTCTCCGCTACAATCACATTATGAAAACAATCACGCTTAAAATGTTACGTGTTTATTGTTGTGCAAAACCCGGCGTTGTGGAGACCTTTCCCTTTGATGATGAGACACTGGTCTTCAAGGTGATGGGAAAGATGTTTGCCCTGACCAATATCAAAGCAGTGGAGCTGGCGGTCAATCTCAAGTGCGATCCTGATTGGGCGCTGATCTTACGCGATCATTACCTGGCTGTAACGGCAGGCTACCATATGAACAAACGGCACTGGAACACGGTCAAAATCGACGGATCTATCCCAAATGATGAGATTTGGGAGATGATCGACCATTCTTACCGGCTGGTAGTAAGAGGGCTAAAGAAAGCGGACCGCGAAAAGTTAGCCGGCTTGTGATTTCTCGTCTGACACATCCTCAGCTGGTTTTGTGGGAATCTTTACATGCATCTGTCGTTTTCCGTCGGCAACGGTAATGATAGTTTTGACGTCAATGTCACGCGGTACTAATCCAAAGTCCTGCAGCGTCCAGATCGTGGTGATGCGGTCGCTAAGGTTAGGCCACTGATCTTTGGCCCAGACATAACGACGTCGACTAAACTGCCAAATAGGTTCAGGCTGATATTTAGGTTCGAACTCACGATATTCGGCCCAAATCTCATCGTGATCGGTGAGTGGGAACAAGATATCCAACATAGCCTTTTGCACCACAGAGGCGTCGCGCCCGTGGTCCAAGTCGACCCAATTGATGTGGTAATTATTGATAAACATAAAAATACCAAAATGTGAGTAGTCTTCGATACGCCTCAATATCTGGTCTCGTTTTTCGTAGGCTTTGCGGTAGGTTTCCTCTAGTTCAACACTTGGCTCCTCAACACGATCATGGTGTCCATTGCTGCGGAAAAGCACCGGGTCAAGATTGTACAGGTAGCAGACAAGTTGTGTGATACGATCTGGACCTACGTTAAATTTGACTAACGCCCCAGAACTTATCAATTCCTGAACCGCATCGGCGATGCCGCGTTGCCGCGCCTGGTCGTGCGCACGCTGCAAACCCATGTCATAGTCAGGTTCGCCAGTTCCAGGAGCATACGCGGGTGGTTCTGCTTCGAGTTCTTTGCGCTTAAAGCCACCGTTTGAATAGAAGATCTGGAATAAAGTGATTACCGTTCCGGAGAAGATTATTGCAGGAAGGGCCTCTGTTTTCTGTGTAATCAATACCACCATCATAAAATAACTGGCGATCATACCGCGCAAACCGGCAAATTTAAGCGACTTAGCTTCGCTCGAACCGGGTTCTATACCGCGTTCACTTAAAACACCGTTGCGCACAAAGAACACCGTAGTACTTGTGATTACGAAGGCGCTCACAAATCCAAAAGCGTAGTATGCTTCAACAACGGTTACCTGGCGGATAACGGGTATGAGGACAGCAGCGATGCCCCAAATAACGGCAATGCCGATGCGGTCATCTGCAAAAAATCCGGGCAAGCGACCGAGGCGCGCGGCGTTAGCAGCCACGGCTGCACCACCAATGTAACCGCCCCCCTGGGCCAAAAGGAGAATGATAGCTAGGAGCGTGCCGGCTATGAAGAGGTAAGTTGCGCCTGATGTTCCTTGCAGCGCAGCGTCCATTGTACGGGCGAGGGCTATGTCATTTGCAACCTCCTCAACAAGGACTTCGCCGGAAGGACCTGTCAACGTATCTCCAATTGCCTCTGGGTCGCTAGACCGGTCTTGAATGGCATGTTTTAGCGCTTGTTCTTCTAAAAAGACCTCAGCTGCCAGAAGATCGGAATCTGTGACGACGATATCGTCAGGGGAAACACCCTCACCTAGCACTTGAACCGCGTTAATTTCATACTCAATAAGCAGCGTGCTGTAACCTTCGGTGGCAGGAATCTGCCACTGGTTTGCCGCAAAGAGCTGAACTACACCTGTTCCTATGAGAAAAATGGCTGCTAATGTTAGAGCGGTATTGATGACTTTCCATTTTGGTCGAGCAGCGTGCTTGCCGCTGGCAGGAATTACTTCGTATCCAGAAAAACCCAACATGGCACTAGACATGGAGCGAAAGAATAACTGGAAAATAAGAACGGTTCCGATTGCCGAAAGATCACGGGTTGCGCGCACAACCTCTTCTGTGACTCCACTGGCCTGAAGACGGAAAACGATCCCGTCAGTAAGGAATGCCCATTCAGGATTGGCAAGGGCTGTTACGCCTACCAATGTTAGTGCCAAAATGGTAAAGATAGTAAAGGCGCTCCCACCCATGAGGAATAACGGTACCGCTCGCTTAGGACCCAATGCAACCAACACTGCCATAATGAAAAAGGCGAAGGCTTCGGCTAACAAGATACGATAGGGTGCCAGTTCAGGGAGAACAAGCATGGTTACATCGGCAGCGGAGATGGCGCTAATGATAATTGTGAGGACTGCGTCGAGGAAAAATAGGCTGGTTCCTATCCAGGAGAGCCAGCGCATTTTTGGGGGGCCTATTGCTTCAACCAGTGGACCGCTTCCCCCGGCATTAGGGCGCAGGTAGGCACCAGCCTTGTACGCCGGGACGATGCCCAGGAACAGTAGGATGGATAGCAGAATAAACGCCATTATGGCAATCTGATGGTAGCCTTGCGCTCCATGGATGGCCAACAGTGTTTGATATGCAGCGACGCTGAAGGCGTCAGCAGCTATCTCAAAAATCAATGCCAATACACCCAGACCGGAACCGCCCAACAGCAACCCTTCTACCATCAGCTTCGGCAGGCGACGCTTCGCTTCAAGATCTTCAGCTGGATCTATGTAACCTCTTAGCATTTTCACTCCCTCCGACTAGAAGTGATTCACTTCCATTTGCGGCTCATGGAGATGATTAAAACCTGATTGCAAAAGAAACTTCAGACATCCATAAGAGCCGACTTCTCGTAAAATCACAAAATTACGCGCTATTATAGTTGACATATTTCGAGCTTGGCAACAGAATCGATTTGCGATCCGTTAGCATTGACGGCCGTTGCCAACTTGCAGACAATAGATATCTC
>JAACFF010000643.1 GCA_009937635.1 Chloroflexota bacterium | reverse complement strand
GCCGTCCAGCCAAAATTTGATTTCTTCAACGCTGTCCTGGGAGGGATGCTGCTTTTTGAAAGTGATGCTTTCAGGCCAGCACTCAACGAGCTCCTTGGCGTCACGGATCTCTCGCGCCATGCGTTCCAGGGCCAGCCTCCCTTGGTCGTAGAGGTCCTTGCGATTGCTCGTCTTCTTAAAGGCCTCCACCCCCGCAGCCACCACCTGGAAGGTAATCCCCCCGACAATGCCCAGGATCACGATCACCATGACAATTTCTATCAAAGTGTAACCGTGGTTATTTAGGGATTTAAAACGCATCCTTCATTCCTAAGGCGCTTGATTTTAGTAGCCAGCTTTTAATTTCGAAATTCGAAATTTTGACTTCTGTCTTCTGTCTTTTCACCCTATGCCCTATGCCTTCCCAAATCAGCAATCCGAAATTCGCAATCCGCAATTTTCTGCCCTATGCTCTATGCCCTATGCCCTATGCGGTTAAAATTTCTCCTCCCACTGATCCACCACGGCAATGGTCGAGTTAATGCACGACCCCAATGTGATGAACGATTCAGGGTTATTTTGGTTGTCATATGCTGTTTCTATCCACTCGGCTGAACGGGCAATGTTAGAGATGCGGACTTCATCCAGGCTGCCGTCGTAATATTCCTGATTGCCATATCTCCCCAGATCTCCAGAGGTTACAGTACCTGCCCAGGTACCCAGCCCCGTTTGCGTGGTCCCCACCTGGCTGCCATTAATGTAGGCCTTGAATTCATCGGCGGCTGTGTCCCACGTCATTGCCGCATGTGTCCAGGTGTTTAGTGGAATCTCAGATGAGGGCCGTTCAATCTTGATCTCAGTGTTACCCGCCTCGTGCCGAAACCTGAACTTCTCAATTTCCTGGTCGTAGGCGAAGGTTATGCCGTTCTCTGCATCTGTATCAACCCTCATGATACTCATGGTAGGAGCAGTGCCGCCACCCTCTTCATAAACCACATGGAGCAACGGAGCCGTTGTCGGACTGCTGTCGTGCGAATCAGCTGTTCTCCTTCCCGACCCGGTGACGAGCACAACCAGGCTGTTGCCGCTGACCCAACCGCCCCGGTCAACAATCTCCTGAATGATGGTTTTGATGTCTGGTGACTGCTTTGTCTGGCCCACTGTGTCCCACCCGGGTATGTTGTTCCAAGCCACAGAGGCCGAGGTCGGGTTGTTATAATGTGCTGAAGAGATGTTGTAGGCAACATTCTCAAATGCCACTGCATTGTCGGCAGCCTCTCCATAGAAGGTCACGTTGGCCGGTGTCCCTGTCTGCACCTCGTCTACGGTGAACTCGATGTAGGCTGAGGTGATGGTCGCGCCTTGCGGGATGGTGATATTGCGCCACCGCATGCCAACTATCTGAGCCGACCCTTCTTCTCCGAGCTCCAGATCCGAACTGCCCCAATCGATGGAGCCACTACTGATAGTCTCCTCCGAATCGTCTGCATCATTGGAGATCCTCTGGTTAATCGTGCCGCCACCGCCACCGCCATAGCTATCTGCGAATTCTCTTTTTAGCCATAATTCGAATGTTCCCGTGTCAACATCCACATCATCACTAACTGAACTTATGTCTATATAATCATCAACACTGCCGTCATTGCCAAAATCCTGTGCTTTTTCTATATTCTCAGCTACTTCAGTTGGCTCGTTGGCAGCCGATTTTGTTCCATCATTGCTATTGGATGTGCTGTCTTCTGTGCTCGAGGTGGTCAAGTCATTCAGGTGCCACACACCCTTGTAATAATCGTTGCCGCCGTCATCCCAGACCCCCGGCGGATCGTCGTTGGCACAAACCATGCTGGCATTGCCGTATTTCATGTAAATCACCGTATCGGAAGATAGGTCAGGCCCATTGAGCTGCGGGATTTCCACCCAGGCTAAAAGTGACCCCGTTCCTGCGTCATACGACTCAATTTCGTGGCTGAGGGCTCCGCAACTGTCGTCGACGAACATAATGTCCCAGCCTTCAGCGCTGACCACGCCATTTTGTAGATCATTGTTGTTTGTTATCTTTATCAGAAAGGGAAAATTGGCAAGATAGCCGGGGCTGGCAGGGGCGCTCACATTTCCACGAGGTATGGTTATCTTCTTGCAATAGCTGTAAGTACCACCACCCCCTCCACCACAGGTATCACTAATCGTGCTGTAGAACGAACTAGGATCATTCTGGTTGGCGTATTCGGTTGCAATCCAGCCGGCAGTGCGGGCAGACCTGGAATATCTCAACTCATCGACATAACCGGGACCGCCACCGCCCCAACAATATCCTAAACAAGTAGTACTATTACTTACCAGCGCCTGCCCAGTGTAACCAGTTGACTGTTTCACCATACTGCCGTTGATGTACCACCGAAGTGCAGAGCCATTGTAGTTCAGAACAATATGGTTCCATTGCGCTCTGAGCAGATCGTTCCAATGATTAAAGTAGTTTGTTCCAGAAGTAAACTTGACATCCGCCTGGATCCATCCGGTGCCAGGATCATTCCCACTATTACGAGACCATCTCAAACCCCACATCGAGTCAGTATTAAAC
>JAACFF010000214.1 GCA_009937635.1 Chloroflexota bacterium | reverse complement strand
CAAGACACGCTTGATCGCCGAATGGAAAACGGGAACCGCCCAAACCACTCACCAATCTTCGCTGCAATGGGCTGAAGGGCATTGCCTGTCCTACGGTCAAGGGATGGCCTACCATCTCCTGCGTGACCTGCTCCGATCCCTCATCGGCGTTTCAGCAACAGCTAGTGAACCCGAGACCCGCGCCACTCTCCGCTCGCTCTCTACCCAGTTATTTGGCGACTCAGCCCTTGATGTATACCCGTATCTGGGACATCTGCTTTCATTAGCGCTTGAAGACGAGGCATTGGAGCGCATACAACCCCTTGACCCACCGGCGCTTCAAGCTCAATATCTGGCCGCATTCAAACGATTATTATTGGCATTGGCCGCTCGCAGCCCGCTCGTATTGCTCTTGGAAGACCTACAGTGGGCCGACCCATCGTCAACCGCGATCCTGAGCCAGTTATTCCCGCTTGCGGCCACCACGCCCTTGTTGTTTTGTTTGGTTACGCGTCCTCATCGCAACACACCGGGTTGGAAACTAATCACTGCCAGCCGGGAGGCCATGGGCGGACGTTTCACCGAATTGAGACTTAAGATCCTCACCGAAACCGACAGCCGCCAGATCATATCCAACCTGCTGCAGATCGGTGCCCTACCTGAACATGTGCAACAACTCATCCTCAACAAGACTGAAGGCAACCCATTTTTTATCGAAGAAGTGTTGCGTATGATGATTGACCAGGGCGCAATTCAACGCCAGAATGGAGGTTGGACCACCGGGGAGGAAACTGCCGCCATAGGCATTCCCGATAACTTGCAGGGGTTGCTGTTGGCACGCCTGGATCGGTTGCCCGATGACGCCAAGCAAACTTTACGGGTGGCGGCGGTAATTGGCCGCCAGTTCCCGGTACGCGTATTAGAGCAGGTCATGGGCAATGGCCAGGGAGGAATGGCTCTCATCAATCATCTCGGCGATCTGGAATCCAGCAGACTGATTGATGTGTTTCAGATCAAGCCGGAGCTGGCCTATCGCTTCCATAACACCCTCCTACAAGATGCTGTCTATGATTCACTGTTAACGGCCGACCGGCAGCGGCTGCACCTGGCTGTGGGAGCGGCTATGGAAGGCCTGTATCCGGATAGGTTGGAAGAGATGGCCCCACAACTCGCTCACCATTTTTTCGTGGCCGGTGATAACCCTTGCGCCTTAAAGTATTTGTCGCTGGCCGGCGACATGGCTCTGAACGCCTGTGCCAATCAGGAAGCTGAAAGCCGCTATCGTCAGGCGCTTGACCTGGATCCTGTTCTATCTGAGCAAGCCACACTGATGTTTAAACTGGGCCAGGCATTATATTGGCAAAGCCGCTTCCAGGATGCGATCCAGGTCTGGCGCGAGGGGATCAACCTGTTCCAGGCGTTGGGAGACAGCGATGGTGTGGCCCGGCTTTATGCGCGGTCCGCCCGCGCCTTCTGGGATGCTGGCGACACGCCTAGCGGATTGAGGCTGTGTCAGGAGGGGTTGGAAGCGGTCACTCCCCGCCTGCGCGGGGATGCGCCAGCAGGCTCTGGACTGGCCCTTCTCCTGCATGAGGCAGCCCGCGCCCACCTCTTTAACGGTTTGCCGGCAGCAGCCCGCCAACTTTGCCAACAGGCGTTAGAGATGGCCGAGCGTTTGGGAGATATTACGGTTCAAGCCGAAGCTTTGGCAACTTTGGGGCTGTTACCTGATCAGCCGCCTGATGCAGCATTGGCCGCTTTGAGTAAAGCGGCCGAATTGGCCGAGTCGGCCGACTTGTTGAGCCAGGCGGCTCGTGCCCACGTCAACCTGGCAGCGCTCAAGGCCACTGCCATGCCTGATTTTGCGGCTGCACGGGATCATTACCGGCGGGCAGCGGAGCTGCAACGACTGCGGGGAAATACCGCCGGGGAGCTATTGGGATTGGGAGGTATGGCCGGTGTGTTGCTGGAGTCGGGCAACTTTGAGGAAGTGGAGGCGACGCTGCCCACTATGCGCCAATTACTTAGCGAGCTTGCTAATCCTGGCCCAGCAGCATTTCATGTTCGTATCAGCGAAGCGCTGCTTCGACGTTACCGGGGCGAGTTAGCAGAAGCCGCCCAATTGTTACAAGCTTTGCAAACTGAAGAACGTCAGCGCGGGAATCTCCAAAACCTCGTGGATGTAGACGTGCATTTGGCCGAGATTGTGCTGGCATCCCATGTTTTGCCCGACCAGGCCAGGGTAGGTGAATGGGCAGATGCGGAAGCAGCATTGGCGGAAGCGATTGAGATTTGTGACCGTTGGTCGGCGTGTGGGATACGGCCGCGTTGCCTGTTGAGCATGGTCTATACTGGCCAGGAACAGTTTGGTGAGGCGCGCCGTCTTTTGTCTGACGTCCAGGAGAGAGTTGACCCCCAACCCATTGCACTCGATGAAGGGTGGCCATCATTAGCTGAAGCCAGATTAGCAGCCGCCGAAGCGCGTTGGCCAGAGGCGTTGGCTCTCTTTGAAACCGTAGCCAGATTCTATGCCCGATTGGGTATGCGCTGGCAGCGGGCCCGTGTGCTCCTGGAGTGGGCCGAAGCACACAGTTCCCGCAGAGAGCCAACCGACCTGGAGCAGGCCAGAACCCTTCTCCAGGAAGCCTCATCATTGTTTGCTGGGATGGGCATTTCCTTCTACACAAATCTGGCGAAGGACAGGCTCCAGGCCTTAGAGGTTGAATCCTACGCCCAGGCTTTGGCTCACCAAAAAGTGGACCAGGAGATGGCTGCAGCCGGAAAAATACAGATCGGCTTTTTGCCTGCAAAACCGCCCCAAATCCCTGGTTGGCAATTGGCAGCAGCGCTGGAACCAAGCCGCCAAACCTCAGGTGATTTTTATGACTTTATTGCCCTAGCAGATGGTCGCTTGGGCATGGTGATCGCCGATGTGGCTGATAAAGGCGCGGCGGCGGCTCTGTTTATGGCCTTGAGCAGCTCCCTTATCCGCACGTATGCCGCCGATTATGAGACCCAACCTGAGCTTGTTCTCAGTGAAACAAATCGTCGTATCCTGGCCGATACACACACTGGCCTATTTGTGACCGTCTTTTACGCTGTGCTCGATCCGGCCACAGGTACGTTAATCTATAGCAATGCCGGTCATAATCCACCCTATCATTTCCAACACGATGGGGGCGCTGTACACCCTCTAACTCGGACAGGCATACCGGTGGGCATTTTAGAGGATTCGACCTGGGCGACGGGAACTGTACAAGTTTCTCCAGGCGACGTACTGGTACTTTATACGGATGGCGTCACCGATGCTCAGGATGGGCAAGGGGCGTTTTTCAGTTCAGAGCAGCTGCTGGCGACTGTACAATTAAACCTAAGGCGTTCGGCGCAGGAGATTCAAGAAGCCATTCTAAAGGCTATTCATCAATTTTCCGGTGGCGTTCCCCAGTTTGATGACATCACCCTGGTTGTTCTTGGCCGGAAGGCGACGTAGCCCCCTCCCCACTTTTTCCTTAAAATGACCTATGGTTGTTGGCGACTTGTTGAAGACGGAACTGACTATCTCTCCACTACGGCCGTACCTTGTCCCCGCCCTCGCCGAAACTATCCTAACGTAGGGCTCAACATAGGGAGCTCTCGTCCTCAATTGCCGCTAGACTTTAGAATCGGCCGTTATGCTGCCGGAAGCCGTTTGCGGGAGGCACGAAGGCTCTCGCGGGACACAAGCAATCAAATTTGGTCCCATAGCGGGGCACAACCAATGGCATTATGTTCTCTGTTCCGATTCGCATGTAAGGAAATCATAGAAGCGTCTAAACCCCTGTCGATAGGCGCTGTTACAGAGCCCTGTGCCTAATGAGAATCGAATCACCCTTCCCAGGAGATCCAATTTTGCATAGTATGTCTCTCCTTTGCCACAAACGAGCACTTTTGCGCTAAACTGGTCCCAACATGGCATCTTCTAATGGCATGTCAACAATTATTCAATCTTCGTAATCTGCGAAATCTTTGATCCTAAGGAGAAACAGACCTATGCCAACATTAGCCAACTATGATCAATTCAGCGGAACCCATTGGGAGACCGGATCTGTGCGTAACTTTTTCGCCCAACGTGGCTTCACCGCGCCGCACACTGGCCATCCCTACAGCGAAGCGCTGCTACTGGGTGTCAGCGGCGGCGCTGTCATGGGTTACTTCACCTTTCTCTACCAAGGCCATGATCCGCAATGTAACATTCTCACCCGCAACACCTTTGATCCCCTGGACAAGATGCTCTCCCGCTTAGGCGTCGTGCAAAACGTGCAACACACGGCCAAGCCGCAGCGTGCAGAGGACATTCTGGTCGACACCCTAGAAGAGGGGCAGCCGGCCATTGTTTGGGCGGACATGTGGAGTCTGCCTTATAATGCTCTACCCTGGGATGAAGGCATGTGGGGGGCGTCACCCCTGCTCGTTTACGGCTACGAACCCCAGGAAGATCTCGTGACCATCGCCGATCGCGCCCAGGTTCCGCTGACTGTTACCGTTGAGGAACTGGCTGCCGCCCGCGGCCGTATCAAGAAGATCAAGCATCGCTTGCTGACACTGGACGCGCCGGTCGAAGAAAAGCTGGCAGCGGCCGTCCATCTCGGCATTTGCGACACCATCAAGCTCTTCACCGAAAAACCACCTAAAGGCTCCAAGAACAATTTCGGGCTCAACGCCTACCAATTCTGGGCAAAGATGTTGACCCAGCCCAAGCAGCGCCTGAGCTGGGAAAAGCAGTTCCCGGCCGGTTTGCCCATGTATGCTGGCCTGACCTCTGCCTATGAGTTCGCCTTTCTATTTGGCAAAGGCGCTGGCCAGGATGCCGAACGCGGCATGTATGCCGATTTCCTGGCTGAAGCGGCTGTTCTTTTAGATAAGCCCGCCCTTAACGATGCCGCGACGCAGTTCCGCGCCACGGCTGCCGCCTGGCAGCAACTGCCAGCTGTCTTGCTGCCTGACGAAATACGGCCTTTCGCCACAAGCCGCGAACTGATGCTGCGCAAACATACCCTGTTTCTTGAGCAAGGTGGCGCGGCCTTGGAAGAGATTCATGCCATTAACGCGAGGCTGGCCGGGGTCCGCAACGCCATGAGCAATGATTTCCCGCTAACGCAGGGAGAAGTAGAAGCTTTTCGCGAGCGCCTGGCCGAGCATATTCTGGTTATTCACGACGCTGAAGCAACGGCCGTGCAAACCTTGCAAGATGCCACAGCCTGAGACCACAGTGTACTATATTCCAGAACCAGGAAGCATGCTTATCTTGGTTTGCATAGAGGGTTCAGAGGATGGTAAAACCGGAAACGGTGTAGCCTCTGCTATAATAGGAAGATGATTGCACCACTACTTTCCCTGCTGAGATTAATCGCCTTTCGCCAAGTTTTCTTTGCGTCTTTGCCCAGGGTCAATACTCAATCTGTGCGATCCATATCCTGAGCTTGCTCAGAATGTGAAACCTGTTGTTCGCGAAGCGATCGCCTAGCGATATTTACCAGGAGATTGCCCATGAACGCTTCTTCAGAAAAAGAAGTTCCTCTGTGGAAACCAACGGCCGAAACCATCGACCGTGCCAACTTGACCCACTATATGCAGTGGTTGGACGCTAACAAGGGGCTCCGCTTTGAGACTTATCCCCAATTATGGCAATGGTCGGTTGAGCATATCGAGGAATTTTGGGAGAGTTTGTTTGCTTATTTCAACCTGGTTTATTCGCGCCCTTGGTCGGAAGTCCTTGAGCAGCGAACAATGCCTGGCGCCAGTTGGTTCCCTGGCGCGCAATTGAATTACGCCGAGAACATCTTTGCCAAAAGCACCCCTGAACGGCCGATGATGTTTTATCAGGCGGAGGATCAGCTTCTGGCTGAAATAAGCTGGGAGGATGCAGCACTCCAAGTCAGCCGCCTGGCCCAAGCTATGCGTGTGATGGGAGTGGGCCGGGGCGACCGCGTGGTGGCTTATCTGCCTAATATCCCGGAAGCCGTCTTCAGCTTACTGGCTGCGGCCAGTCTAGGCGCTATCTGGTCCAGTTGCTCCCCCGATTTCGGCAGTCGCAGCGTACTCGATCGCTTTGCCCAGATAGAGCCCAAAGTGCTCATCGCGGTGGATGGCTACCAGTACAACGGCCGTATTTTTGACCGTCTAGAGGTTGTTGCTGAGCTATGCGCGGCGCTGCCGACGTTGGAGCGGGTCATCCTGGTACCCCAAATCGGCCGTGATGCATCACTGCCGCCCAATATGACTACCTGGGCGGACGCTCTGGCGGGCAGTACACCAACCCCGCAGCTCTCATTCGAGCAACTGCCCTTCGATCACCCCTTGTGGGTCCTCTACTCCTCCGGAACCACAGGCCTGCCCAAGCCGATCGTCCAGGGACATGGTGGGATATTGCTAGAACATATCAAAGCTGCCGTTTTGCACAATGATCTCCGCTCAGAGGACCGCTTTTTCTGGTACACCAGCACCGGTTGGATGATGTGGAATTATGTCATTGGTTCACTACTGTCCGGCACGTCGATTATCCTCTACAACGGTAGCCCTGGCTACCCCGATCTGCACAGCTTGTTTGCCCTGGCTGAACGTAGTGGCATGACTTACTTCGGCACGTCGGCCGCTTTCATTGCCGCCTGCATGAAGGCCGATATTCACCCCGGCAAGGTCTATGATCTGAGCCGTATACGCGCCGTGGGCTCGACCGGTTCTCCTCTAACGGCCGGTGGCTTCCAATGGATCTATGACAACATCAACCCTCATCTGGCCTTAGAATCGCTGAGCGGGGGGACGGATTTGTGCACCGGCTTCGTCGGTGGCGTGCGCACCCAGCCAGTCTACCGCGGTGAAATTCAGGGAGCCTGGCTAGGGGCCAAGGTTCAGGCATTTAACGAAGCGGGCGAGCCGGTGCTCAATGAGGTGGGCGAGCTGGTCATCGCCGAACCAACGCCCTCTATGCCCCTTTATTTCTGGGGCGACCAGCAAATGGATCGTTACCGGCGGAGCTACTTCGAGATGTTCCCCGGCATCTGGCGCCATGGAGATTGGATCGCCTTTAATGATCGTGGCGGCTGCGTCATTTACGGCCGTTCCGATTCAACCATCAACCGCCAGGGCATTCGCATGGGCACCAGCGAGTTTTACCGGGTTGTGGAAGCCTTCGACGAGGTTGTGGACAGCCTGATCATCGATCTGGAACTGCTGGGACGCGCTTCCTATTTGCCGCTCTTCGTCGTCCTGCGCCAGGGCGCTGTCCTCGATAGCGAACTAAAGGCGGCCATCAAGCAGCAGTTACGGCAGGAAGTGTCTCCACGTCACGTGCCCGATGAAATCATGGCCATCGACGAGGTGCCCTATACCTTAAGCGGCAAGAAGATGGAAGTGCCCATCCGCAAGATTTTGCTGGGTTTGGATATGAAAACGGCCGCCAATCCCGGGGCAATGCGCAATCCAGAAGCGCTGCAATTTTTCGTGCAATTTGAGAAAAAGCTCTCGCCAAGATCATAGGCGACGGGCACAAGTTGCGAGATAAGATGAAACGATAATCCTGCTCTACGAACTTGTTCATCAATAGGGGCGGCCACTTTTATCGATGTCCACTGCTTATGACAATGCCTAGCGTCACAGGGGTGCAAATATCGCTCACCTGTGTATTATAAATCGGGCTTGCAATTTCCGCCGTTCATTGTATAATATAATGTACTGTATAATGTGCTATTCGTTCTAATGAACTTTGTGCCATTCGTTAGAACGACTCCATCGCCGCTCCGTTACACTAGCACCATGTCTTTCATCAGTTTGAAAATTGGCAGGAGGAAAAAATGCGAATATTTCAATCTCGGTTACAAGCCACAATACGACGTTTCGGTGCGACAGGTTTTTTGCTACCCATCAGTTTACTCTTACTGCTGGGATTCTTTTCGCTCGAGCAAGGACACATTTTTACCTTGGAGGCCGCGGGCGAAGCGCAGATTCGCAGCGAGGCAGCAGCGGAGAATGATGTATTTATGCCCGTTATCTCCGGGGATGGTACTGCAAACGGCGCTACAGGCGTCGTTTTTCGTGACTACAATGCCAACGGCGCGCGGGATGCCCGTGAACCAGGCGTGCCGGGGATTAATGTCTCAGCCTATGATGAGAACGGTTTCAAAGCAGCGAGCGCCATTACCGGCACCGATGGACAGTACGATCTGTTTCTAACCGATAACAACAAATACCGGCTAGAGTTCACCAGTATCCCCGATTATTTGCAGCCGGGAGCGGTTGGCAATGAAACTGAGGCGACAGTTGCCTTCGTCACGGCGCCGGCCAGCAAGGTCAACGTGGGCCTCAACAACCCTGGCGATTACTGCCAGGAGAACCCGGAGTTGGGCACTCCTTGCTACCTCTTTGGTGATCAGCGCCAGGAAGAACCAGGTGTGGTTTCCTTCCACAATCAGGCCGGATCGACCGATCCGGATCTACCGCTACCCCCTCCGCTCCCTTGGCCCCCTCCGCCCCCTCCGCCGTCCAATGACCGTTATGACGATGCCAATAACGAGGACGGGGAGTCGTACCCGCCTACGAACATCGATGAACACCCCACCGAAGCGACGGTTAAGGAGATCGGCACGACCAACGGGCTGGCTTTCCAGCGGTCGGCTAATGTAATATTCGCTGGCGCTTTTATGAAAAGGCACTCGGGCTTTGGCCCGGGCGGAACAGGAGCCATCTACCGCATCGATCGCGATGTAGCCCTGGATGATGTAACCATGGATCGGGTCAGCGTCTATGCCGATTTGAACGTCATTTTTGGCGCAAATACAGCCGGCCCCAACCCGCACGACAGTAGCCATTTGACCGATGATGCCAAGATAACCGATTTCTTTAAGCATGATCCCGCCTTTGACCAGGTGGGCAAGATTTCCCTGGGCGACGTCGAGATAACGGAAGACGAACAATTTCTCTATACGGTTAATCTGGCTGACCGGATGCTTTACCGCATACCAGTACTCGACGAAGCTTCTCCGGCTTTCACAACCAATGACATCGACCGCTTTGACATGCCCACCCCAGCCGGCTGTGCGTCGGATGATTTACGGCCGTTCGGCCTGGGCGCCCAGGACGGGGTGCTTTATGCCGGCATCGTCTGTAGCGCGCAAAGCACACCAGAGCAACCGGGCAACATGCACGCTTATGTCTATTCCTTTGATGGCACCAGTTTCGGTCTACTGCCAGTGCTCGACTTCCCGCTCGACTACACGAGGGGATGCGCCGATCGTGCTGAAAATACAGGAACTGATAAATGTACCAACGACCCTAACGGTCCTGAGGATAGTCATGAAGAGAATAGGGAAGCGGTTTGGAATCCATGGGTAGGAAGATTTGATGAACTGCTTGAAAAAAGCGGTCCCTATTACACCCCCCCACCTCCCGACTTCCGCCGCCGCATTGTCAGTTATCCCCAACCACTGCTGAGCGATATTGAATTCGCCAATGGTTATATGATCATTGGCTTGCGAGATCGTAACGGCGACTTGTTTGGTAATGGTGCTTTCGACCCGCGTCGGGAGGGTGAGAACGGCGTGCCGGTTGGATTCGAGGAGGGTGATAGCTCTCCTAAAATCACATATCTTAGCGTTACTGCCGGCGATATACTGACAGCAGCGCCCGATCCGGATAGGCTGGGCCGCTGGAAGCTGGAAAGTAATGCAACCGTCGGCGATCGGACGGCAGAGGGCGGCGTCGGCAATGGTAATGGCCCTGGAGGTGGCGAGTTTTTCTTCGATGAATCCTTCGCCGCCGTTAACTTTGACTACCCCCGTCACGATGAAACGGCTCAGGGTGGTTTAAGCATTATACCGGGACAGGGTGACGCTTTGACGACTTCGATGAACCCGGTGCCCCAAGATTTCCAACGGTACCGTTTCGACGCCGGGATCATCTGGCTTTCCAACCAGGAGGGAACCCGTTCGCGCTCGTACCGTATTGTTGCCGGCAGGGACCCCAGCCTCCCTCACGACGAGTTGTTGCCAGGCAAGAACAATGGCTTAGGCGATCTTGAAGTGTTCTGTGAAGCGGCTCCGCTGGAGATAGGCGATCGCGTCTGGCTCGATGGTGACAAGGACGGCATTCAAGACCCCGGCGAGGATCCGCTGGCCGGGGTGACCGTCCAGCTCTATGATGCATCGGATATGTCAACGCCGCTGGCCACGGCCGTCACCGACCCCGATGGCAACTATTACTTCTCCAATGCTTCGTCTGGCCCTCTTAGCGGCGACTTTGCCAAGTACGGCGTAAGTGGTTT
>JAACFF010000642.1 GCA_009937635.1 Chloroflexota bacterium | reverse complement strand
TATCGTGCGCTCATTGCTATCGCCCACAGTATGGTCGCCAGACGGGCAGAAAACTATCGTTCGTACAGGGAAGAAAACTTTATGGGTGGGAGACGCTATGGCGCGCTTTCCAACGTACCTCGGTATTGGTCAAGCCCCGTTTTGGCATGATGACGACACAGCCGGTTACGTACACACTGAAGGGCGCGGGCAAGATGCCGAATCGAATATCGTTTTGACCTCTTTATCAAATTCGCAAACACAATTCTCGTTACCTGTGGAAGCGCTGTACCCGCATCTCCCTGATGGCGTCCAAAAGCGCAATCTTTCTATTCGTTCCATCAAGGTCAGTCCAGCATTTCCTGACTTGTTATTGATCGCCGCGGCGATTATCGAAGAAGAAGGGAACTCCGATGATGGTGGCCTACTCTTCAGCTATGACCTGCACAGCGAGGAGGTTACCTTGCTCGTTAACCTCCCGTACAACCTGCGGCCATACGATGAGTTCTCTTTTTCACCCGACGGCGAGTGGCTTACGGTCAAAAGTTCAGCCCGTTCTAGTTCAAGGTCACAGCTACATCTACATCATCTGGCCGGGCAGGGAACAATTGTATTGAACTCCACGTACCCTTTTGGCTTTCCAGGCTATGATTGGTCCAAAGATGGCCAGTGGTTATTGCACACAGAAGCGGGTTTCCTACATCTCTTCGCTCCAGACCATGGATACCAGCGTTTGGTTGTGCATGAGTATCCAAGCTGCAATTTTGCCGCATGGATCGATAAAGAATAAAGTAAGGAGAATATGATTACAAAATATTATGTCAAGTAAGTTTGATTGGCAGGCAGAAGACGATGTCGTTTGGGAGGATTTGCCCGCTGACGAAAAGACAGAAGAAACCTCCCGCAGGCGTCGTCGCTGGCCTTTTCTGCTACTGGCCCTTCTACTGCTAGCCGGCGCCACGTTTTTGATTCTACGCCAGATAAATCACCGGGTAGATGAAAACACCCAGGCAATGCGAACTGATATTGTCTCCAGTCACAATCTGCTTCTAATCGCCGAAGCCGAAGGAGACGGGGAGCTGTTCTTCTCCATACTCTCAGGGCGCGACAGTGCCTGGACAGCGGCCCAAAATGAATTATTCCAGGCGGGATTGCTGTTGGACCGCGCTCCGTTCGGTTTACACGTTGTTCCGGCCGAGAGAGTGCCTCTTGTGGCTGAAGATAGCTCGCTGGATATCACATTCTCCCCCGATCATTTGGCAGCCGAAACGGTCACGGAGCAACCATTCGCAATAAGCATTGGCAATGGCCTGACTGAAACCGTCACGTTGCAGGAAACGGCCGTCTATCGTCTTGGACGCGAGAGATGGTTGCTTGCCCCACCGGAAAATGAGTTTTGGGGATCTAGAGAATCACAAAAGGGAGAAAGACTCAGGTTAAGTTACCCTGAACGGGACGCCGATCTAGCAAGCCGCCTCCTGCCGGACCTGGAGCGAAAAGTAGATGAAATGTGCCGCATACTGGCAGATATCGACTGTCCATCTGATTTGCCAATTGAGGTTCAGTTTTCAACTGATCCGTCCGCGCTGACGGCAACAACACAACCCCAGGCAGCTACCCTCACCAACGACACATTGCGCGTTACGCTGCCCACGCCAACACTTGTAGGGCTTCCGCTGGATGAAGCGGGCTACCAGGCCCTTTTTCGCGGCTATGCGTCACAAGTGGTCACGGCCCTCCTCTCGCGCTTCATCGGGTTCACGTGCTGCGAACGCCTCCCTTTTTACCAGGCTCTGCTAGATTATCAGCTTGATCAGCTATCGCTAAAGCCGTGGCCGGTTACGGCCGGTGACTACGAGCGTGTTCTTAACGAACAGGTTCAACTGGCAGACCTGTCCGGGATGTGGCGCAGTGAGGATCCAGACCTCCTAGAGAGCGCAGAGGGGTGGCGCATATATGCAGTGGTGGACTATCTATTGACTAGCAATCCCACCATAAGCCCGGCCAAGTTACAACGGGAATTGCTGCGTCGTGGCAGTTTTTTCGGCTGGCTCAACGGAGCGTTCTCTGACCAGGACATCGGCACAAATTCAGAGTTACACAGTAATCTCATGCGGCAGTTCTGGTTACAGGCATATCCTCAGGCTCTGCAACCTGGCGGCGGTGATGGAAACACGCTCCCCACTCAAGACTTAATTGTCAATTGTTCTGTCGACAACCAAACGGACTCGGAGTCTCAAATCTCCAGCCTGTACAGATACGATCCAGGCCAAGACACCTGGGCGGAGGAATATAGTTCGCCTCATTTCATGTTTGTGAATCCGCTGCCTGATGATGATTCTTTGCTTCTCCTGGAGGTTCTCGCGGACGCTGGCCATTGGCAAACAAGCATCTGGCACGATGGGCAATCGAATCCAATTGTGGGAGCGGCTGGCGAATACTCTGTTTCCTTTGGTCAGACAGATCCCACAGGAATTGGTATGACGGCATTTGTATTTCCCCCTGAAGGACGAGACGCCGATATCACCCTATTCGATTTGAGTAACTGCGATGAAGAAGGCTGCGACTACCAGATTCTGCCTAGTA
>JAACFF010000641.1 GCA_009937635.1 Chloroflexota bacterium | reverse complement strand
GCCAGTTCTGACCGTTTCGCCCGCAGCAGATCAAACAAATCCCGGTCATAAGCAACTTCGGCCACACGTCGCTCAGCGAAAACGCCTGGCTCTTGCGATGGTACGCCAAAGACTTGTTGCCCTCGGAAGACGTCATACGCCTTGGGCGTCAGCTTAAGACTGCCATGCTCCATATCACGGCTCAGCAGCCCTTGTTCGATAAACTGGCGAGCCAGGAACTGCCACTCCTTCGTTGAGAATTCACGGCCGATGCCATAGGTAGAAAGTTGATCATGCCGGCGAGAGAGTACTTTTTGCGAGCGGGAGCCGCGCAAGACGTCGATGATATGCTTGGCGCCAAATATTTGGTCCGTGCGCTTGACACAGGAGAGGAATTTCTGGGCAGGAATGGTGAGTTCCACCAAATCTTCTTCTTGCACGGCCGTCTGACAATTGTCGCACATCTCACAAGACGCTTCCGTATACGCTTCGCCAAAGTAGGAAAGCAGCGGCTTGCGCCGGCAAAGGTTGGTTTCGCAGAATGACAGCATCGCTTGCAGCCGTTGATTCGCTCCTACTCGCTGGCTTGGGTCCTGTTCATTGATGAAAAATCTGATGGTCCGTAGGTCTTGCGCGCTGAATAGCAGCAGGCAGTCAGCCTGCAATCCATCCCTTCCTGAACGGCCGATCTGCTGGTAGTAGTTTTCCAGGTTCTTGGGCAAATTATAATGCAGGATAAAGCGTACATTGGACTTATTAATGCCCATTCCAAACGCGATGGTGGCCACGATGATGATCCCTTCTTCATGCGTGAACCGCCGTTGGTGACGGAGGCGCGTGTTGCTATCTAGCCCGGCGTGGTAAGGTAGAACCGGCCAGCCTCGCGCGGCGAGCTGCTGCGCCAGTTCATCCACTTGGGTTCTCGTAGAGCAATAGATGATGCCTGATTGGTCACGATGGCTTTCCAGGAAGGTCACTGTTTGTGCTGGCCCGTTGGCTCTTGATTCCACGGCCAGGAAAAGGTTCTCACGGTCAAAACTGGCGATGAATTCGCCGGCTTCGTTGATATTTAGCGAGGCCTTCATATCTTGACGCACGCGTTTCGTCGCCGTTGCCGTTACAGCCAGGCAGACGGCATTGGGCAAACGGCGGCGCAGGTCAATTAGCTGGCGATATTCTGGCCGGAAATCGTGCCCCCATTCGGAGATGCAATGCGCCTCGTCAATTGTCAAGCAATCCACTGGACATTGTTCCAGCAACAAGAGCGTTTCCGGTCGCAGTAGGGTTTCCGGTGCGGCGTAGAGCAAGCCTACCCTGCCCGCTCTTATCTGGTTTGTCGTGTATAGATAGTCGTCATAACCGAGTGTGCTGTTGAGAAAAACGGCCGTAACACCCAATTCCCGCAGCTGCTCCACTTGATCTTGCATCAGCGAGATCAGGGGCGAGACGACAACCGTGAGGCCGGAAAACATCAAGGCGGGCAACTGGTAGCAGATCGATTTACCGCTGCCTGTGGGCATAATGGCCAGCGAATCCCGTTTGTGCAGGATATTGTCGACGATCTCCGCTTGCAAGGGGCGGAAGGTATCATATCCGAAAACGCGCTGCAGCGTGGCCAGGGCTGTGTCCATGTCCAGCTCAACATCCGTTTTTGTTACACGTACTGCAGGTATCTCCTCAACCTGCGTGAAGGCTTGGGCCATCTCTGGTTCATCCGGCCACACCTTCACTTCTTGTGGCAAATACCAACCAGAGAGCTGCACGTAGCAGCGTAGTTCCCCATCGGGCATCTCTTTCGGCCGCCACCAGTGTGCAAGGGAGACACGCAGCAGCGTTCCTGCCGGTATCTCAGGAATAGCTTCCTGGAAGCCGACAAAGGTCAACGTGCGGCCTCCATCAGGTGAAGGATAACGATAACGAATGCGCTTGGCGTCATCGTCTCGCTGCAACAGCTTGTCCGGCCGCCAAAACAGGGTGCTGTAAGCGGGCACGCCGGTGCGTTCGGATATGTATTGCACGCCGGCCTTGGTAGCTTGGGTGAGGCCATCATAAAGTACATCCAGGCCGCCTTCGCGAGGTGGCATATGGTGCTCAACAAAAGCGGTCACATCGTTTATGGGTGGCAGTTGGCGTTTCTGATGGACGATGATGTTCTCTACGTGGGGCGGGATGATGTTCGCTTCGGGAGCGAAATCCACATCCCATACATCGCCTATTTCATATTCCTTATTGAACTGATCGTTGGTGCCGGCGTCGGATGCGATCAGGCGAACGGAACGGCCGTCAAACGCTAATCCCCCAATACAAGCCCCGCTGCCCATCCTTGTTTTGGCCACAATCACGACTTTCATAGTACCCTCCTCGAAATTGGCTGACAGCTGTCAGCTGACAGCCGTCAACTGCCCATTTCCAGGCAAGATGTCTTCCACTTCGATCTCTAATTCTTGTTGCAGTTTGTCGGCGACGAGAGAGCGGTGGCAGGCGCCAGGTTCCCGTTCTACACAAAATAAAGCGACAACCTTTGCACTTGTATCCAGATCGTCCAGCAGAGATTGTGGCTCAAATTCAGCCAGTACTTTTTCTTGGTAGGCGCT
>JAACFF010000640.1 GCA_009937635.1 Chloroflexota bacterium | reverse complement strand
ACTGAATAGTCTACAAAAATTGACAAATATCGCATGGAGGCCGAGATCGGCCGTTAAGGAATCCCTTATGGAACATGATGTCATCAAAACGAATTTACTGGCCATCGCCGCTGCCGGCCTGCTGATCCTCTTCACCGGCATCTTCCTCTACCTTCTCCGCGATCACATTTCGAAGAATTCCCGTTTCTTCATGCCCATTCCAGCCTTAGGCGTCGCTGCCTATATCTTTGCCTTCAATATGTTTCGCCACTACAATGGCAAAATGCCGAGGACGACCGCGATGGCCCTGCGCGAGATCGCCCTCAGCACGGCCGTCGCCGGCATCGTCTTTAGCGTCTTTGTAACCCTCCTGGTACTCATCATAGGCATAATCAATAAGTAGGAGGGAATCGTTGAATCTGGGGAACAAACGGAGAACCACATGACCAAATTACGCCGTCTAGTTCGACAATATGAACCCGTACTACGGTTTGGCACCGACGGCCGTGGCCGGCCCGAAGCCTTTTTCCCCATGTCCGCACGTGACTACGTCCACAACTGCGGCTTGCGGCGCAAGAAAGCTGGCTGGCTGCGCGAGCCGGGCAGCACATTGCTCAACCACCTAAGCGCCGCTACCAAACCGGGCAACTGCTACCTGGTCTTTGCCGCCGGGGACCTCAGCGCCTCTTCTGGTGTCGATCCGCAAATCACGCTCGAGCTGTTAGATTATGATCTGGAAATCGCTGGCGAAATTCCGGCCGAAACCGATGATTTCTTGGAGTCCGCGGTCGACCGCCCCGGGCAAGCCCCGCGCCTGCTGCTCGATCCCGAGGAAGCCGCTGAACTGGAAGCGCGATTGTCGCAGTTGACGGCCGTTGATCGCCGGCCAGCGACCGCCGAGGACATGAGCGCGTTGCTTGGTCAAGAGGCTACAGATACTCTGGCTAAATCGCTCGACCTTGAAGCGCTAGCTGATTCGCCCGCTGCCTCACCTGAATTGGGCCTGGAAAAAGGGCTTGAATGGTTGGAGCTGCCCAAGCTGGCCGCCCTACCCCAGGCCCTGCGCCAACGTGCCCTGGAAAAATACGAACCATACCGCGCGTGGAACTGGCACCCGCCTGTCTACCATTATCATGTCACGCGCGATCGTGGCTACACAGTGCTGCAGTATTGGTTCCTTTATCCCTACAATGATTGGGCCAGCCATGGCGGGTCGAACGATCATGAAGGGGATTGGGAAGTGATCTACGTTTTCCTTGATGCAGATGAGCGGCCGGCGCACGCTGCTTATTCGCGCCATGTGACGGTACCGCTGCTTTATGGCCCGCAAACGGCCGTTTGGGAGAAAGTCGAGGTGGTCGGAGCAACCCATCCGGTTGTCTACGTTGGCTGTGGTTCCCATGCCAGTTATTTCGAGAAAGGGGATCACCGCTTTTTCTTCAACACCGATTGGGCCAGAGGAAATCACCTGGCCATTGGACCACAAGCGGATCAAGCGTGGGGCGAGCCCATATCTCTCAGCGGCAAGCGTTGGAACACCCACTTTTCCGGTCCCTGGGGCGCGCTGGTAAAGAGCTGGATAGGCAAAGCCTTCCCCCACACCGAAGGACCATCCGGCCCCGGCCAAAAAGGAGACAAGTGGCGCCATCCCGCCAAATGGGCAGGCATTGCCCCCGTCGAGAGGTCTCGACGTCTTTAGTTTCGTCGATTCTAACCTCAGAAATCGGATTTTGCGCGATATTGATCAGGAACGGGCTGCTCCCGTGCAATCTGCAATTATTGGTCCTTGACAAGAACATGCGTTCTGGGTAATATAAAACTGGATTCGAAACGATCTTTGCCGCTCACCTCTCACCTTCTAGCTCAAAGAATCGATGTCGTTTCCCGAAAAAAATAAAACGACATCGATCCCTTGATATTATGTAAAGCGATCTTGCAACTGAGCTGTAACCTCATCTCAGTATGTGCACTTGCTTCAACGAAAAATCCACCATACTATTATCAGCAGTCACACCACCAATTATCCGGCAACAGCTGAAGCCTGGCGGCTGAAACCTGACAGCTGACGCCTAAAGAACTATGGCCCGCAACAAACGAAAAACTACCCGATCTCGCTCCGCCTTCGCCAACCGCTGCTCGCGATGCGGCAGCTATCCCTGCCGCTGTCCCAAACCCAAGAGCCTTCCTCCAGGGGAACAAACAGCGCGAATCCGCCGCGAGAAGAAAGGCCGCAGAGGCAAGACCGTGTCCATAGTCATGGATTTGCAGCTGACACCAGAAGATATGAAAGCATTGGCCAAACAATTAAAAAAGAAATGTGGCACAGGTGGCGCTGTTAAAGATGGCAATATAGAGATTCAAGGCGACCTGCGCCAAAAGATAGCTGATGAATTACAGAAGATGGGCTATAAGACTAAATTTGCGGGGGGCTGAGTATCATGAAAACAACCGTTTTGCATATGGGAGACCGGTAAGATCGCAGCTTCTTCTTTGGGCGAACTGGCTTCCCTTTTCACGCGTCTGGGCTTCACCGCCTTCGGAGGTCCGGCGGCGCATGTCGCCATGTTACACGACGAAGTCGTCACCCGGCGTGGC
>JAACFF010000213.1 GCA_009937635.1 Chloroflexota bacterium | reverse complement strand
TCGTCATTTTTTAGGTTTGTTAGTTTTTTCAGCGGACTCTTATGCAAGAACAAGACATACAATTGGAGATGCCGGATGAGTTTGTCCGGCCCAATTATTTGCAAGGTTCTATCGCCAATATCCCAGCCACTGTCGCTGCTTTGCTTGACGCGCCGTTTGAGGGGCTGCCACCTTTGCCTGGAGCTTTGTGGCGCCCTTTGGGTGGAGACGTGAAGCGGGTGGTCACCTTCGTTGTTGATGGGCTGGGTTGGAACCTGTTGCAACAGGAACGGCCGTTTCTACAGCCGTTGCTGCAGCAGGCTAAAGTTGAGGAACAACTCACCTCCATCTTTCCCTCAACCACCGCTGCGGCGTTGAGTAGCCTCTGGACAGGGGTCGCTCCGGCACAACACAGCCTGGTGGGTTTGAGCCTGTTTTTCCCGGAATACGGCACTATTGGACAGCTGCTTAACTTTTCGCCAACCTTTGGCCGCTATCCGGATGCATTGGTGGAGGCGGGTTTAAGCCCTGAAGCTTTCTTGCAATGGCCTGGACTGGCCCAGCAATTGGCAAGCGCCGGTGTTCCGGCCCACGCCTTCAAGGGGTGGGGGATCGTGAACTCCGCCCTGAGCAAGATGCACGGCCGTGGTGTTGCCGGTAATCATGGCGTGACTACGCTGGCCGACATGTTGGTTCAGATGCGACGGTTGCTGGAAGCGACTAAAGGAGAACGGTTATATGCGGCGGCATATTGGCCAACAGTAGATACGCTGGGTCATGAATATGGTTGGAATGATGAAACAGTGGCGGCGGAACTGAGATCGATCGTCATGCAACTGCAGACGGAATTCCTGGATCGCCTGAGCGAAGCGGCGCGGCGCGATACGGTGCTGCTGATCTGCGCCGATCATGGTCAGATTGTGACACCACTTGTGGAGCGAATCTATATCGAGGACCATCCGCAATTGCAGCAGATGTTGTTCATGAAAGCGGCCGGTGAACCGCGTGTCGTTTACCTTTATACGAAGCACGGATGCCAGGAAAACGTCGTGACTTACATCAATGAGCATTTGGGAGAAGCCATGATCGCCTGGCCAGCAAGTGATATTTTAGGGGCGGGGCTTCTCGGTCCTCAGCCATTTGACGCAGCTACGGCGGAGCGTATTGGCGATGTCGTCGTTGTTATGCGTGGCGGACACGCTTTGCTGGATTCCCGGACAAATGATCAAGATTTCACCAGCCGCATGCTGGGCCGGCATGGCGGTATGACGCATGCTGAAATGATTGTACCCTGGTTGGGGTTCCGGCTTGACGATATGTGACAAACGTCATGACAATTGTCCCTACGAAAATTCGGAAGAAGGAATCACGCGTATTACCTAAATAGGGTTGCCTGAGTTGGACCTTTGCGGTTCAATTGCGTGATATCTGATTTTGCGAGGTTATATGAATCAATCCGATCCCACGGACACCGTTGCTCCTGAGAAACAAACCTTTACCGACCAGATGCGAGTGCGAACGCGCTTTATCATCGATCCGGTTGTGACTTTCCTGGCCCGTTATAAGCTGTCACCAGATTTGTTCACTGTTGTGGGCATGCTCGCTCACTTCCTTTTAGCGTGGTTGATTGCTATTGGTGAATTTCGCTGGGCAGGTATTGCCATGCTTATCCTCGCGCCGCTTGATGCGATTGATGGCGCATTAGCCCGCAAACTCGGTCGTAAACAAGGCGGTTTTGGCGCCTTTCTCGACTCAACTCTGGATCGCTTGGCCGAGATCATCCTCTTCGGCGGTTTCATTTACTACTACATGGTACAAGATAATCCGCAGATGTTGGCCATAGCCTATGTGGCGATTTCCGGGTCCTTGATGGTTAGCTATTCTCGCGCCAAGGCGGAGTCTTTAGGTTTTGACAGCAAGATAGGCATTGCCAGCCGTGTCGAACGCTACTTCTTCATGATTGTCATGTTGATGCTCAACCGGCCTGATATCGCCCTCTGGGTCCTGGCAGTTCTGACCTATGTGACGCTTGCCCAGCGCATGTACCATGTCTGGAAGCAAGAAGATTGGCAGAGCGAAGAGCCGGAGTGATCGGTCTGGTATGACAAAAAAGAGAGCCAACTATCAGAAGCGTCGCCAGTTAGCGCCATACTGGTACGTCATCATCTTTCTGCTGCTCGTCACGGCCGCAATTTATATCTACCATCTTGTAACCGGCAGCACACCCGATCGCGCTGCAATCCATATTGAAGCACTCAACTTTGACGTATTTTGGTATGGCATCTGGATCGTCGGTGGCATTGCCCTCGGCTCTTGGGTAGTTGCTTCCCTGGCCAAGGAGCGCGGGGAAAAGGTTTTCCGCAAAAGTGTGCCCTACAAGCTGCGAAAACGACCGCTTAACTCCCTCGATCTGCCCGATGAAGTCGAACAGGTCTTTGTCAAACGGAACTATAACACTTTTGGTGATTTGCTTCTGCCGTGGGGCTTTGATTCACGCAGTGTAGGCTTGAACAAAGATGGTACTGCCATGGTGCAAAAGCAGCTCGAGTCCGTGCCGCAAATAAAACAGGAATGGATCGAGGATGCCCCCTGGCGCATCTGGAATCCGGATCATGTCTGGAACGGCATCATCTGGTGTCTTATTCTAGGCGTCATCGGAGCAAGGCTCTACCATATCTTAACCCCTTCGCCGAGCATGGCGGCTGTTGGTATCTATTCGCCGCTGGACTATTTCCGCAATCCATACCAATTGATCAATTTTCGCAACGGCGGTTTGGGCATCTATGGCGGCCTGGCCGGGGGAGCGCTGGGCCTGTTCCTGTATTCCCGCCGTGCACGGATACCGATGTTGGCTTGGGCGGATCTGGCTGTTGTAGGTCTGGCTTTGGGCCAGGTATTCGGCCGTTGGGGTAATTTCTTTAACCAGGAACTGTACGGCCGTCCGACCGATCTGCCTTGGGCGGTCACTATTGATCCTCTTTATCGCCTTGCCGATTACAGCGATGTCGGCCGTTTCCATCCCGCCTTCCTTTACGAATCGTTGTGGAGCCTGCTTACCTTTTTCGTGTTATACACCCTGGTCAAGCGGTATGCAGACCGCTTTTTGACCGGTGAGATTATGGCGCTCTATTTAATTTTCTATGCAGCGGGGCGTACGCTGTTGGAATTGGTGCGCCTAGACAGCCGTACAGTGAGCCTTGGCGCCTTCCAGACCAGTTTGGCCATTGCCACGTTGGTGTCCATTGTTATCGCTTTACTGGCAGCGATCTGGGTGTTTTATCGCCGGCGCAAGCTCAAGCGCAGAGGTGCCTGAGCCCTTCGACTTTGGTCGCTCGCATCTGAGGAAGCATACTATAATCAGTTGGGTCTCATAGATTAATCGTCGGCATAATGTCTCTCGTCGCCCCATGTTGGCTCTGGTAAACTTGCACTGATGGTCAGGAAGAGAAATATGCCCCTGGTAGCAGCGATCATCGCTCTTTTGCTTGTCGTTGTGGCTGTCGCTATTAGTTGGCGAATCCTAAACGGAGACCGCAGCTTGTTGCGCAACGTGAACGTCGACGACGATGCCATTACTCCTAACGCCGATGGGGAGCAAGATGCCACGCTGCTACGCTATGAAGTATCACGAAATGCGGATGTTTCTATCAGTTTCGAGAATGAGGCTGGGGAGCGCTATTACTTCCGCCGTGAAAAGCCGCGGGGCGCCGGAGAGTATAAGGTGCTCTTCAGTGGCATCGTAGATGGCTACGATCTCCCTGGCGAAACGGTGCAAGGGGAAGTTCTTTCACGCTTGCTGCAAGACGGAGCATATACCTGGACGGTAGAAGCGACGGACAAGAACGGCATTGTCGAAATGCAACAGGGGACGCTGACTATCGCCGAGGCGGATACGGAACTTCCAGAAATGCGCGATTTTTCTCTGGATAAACAGGTGTTCACACCCAACCGGGATGGCATTTCGGATCGCGTCCAGGCCCAGTTCTATCTGACTAAGGAGGTGGACGATTTGCGTGTTTTTCTGGTTTTGCCTGATGGTTCCGAGGTCCCAATTTCCGAGCTGGAGCGGGATATCCCGGCCAATATGCCGGGGCGCCACGTGTATGATTATGAGGGGGGTGTGGATAACGGAGCGACGCCACCAGCTGATGGCACTTATTCTATCGTGGCCATTGCCCAGGACCTTGAAGGTCAGAAGATGCGCGTGGAGGACAGCCTGACCATCCAGTATGGCGGCGTACCTCGCGCTGATATCTTTGCTCCGCCGGCAGGAGACACGTTGGAATTTGAGGCCACGGCCGTTGCGCTCTGTGATACGATCCAATTCACCATGACCGTGGAGAACTATGGAACAACGCCTATTCGCACAACCGGCCCCGTGCCGGGTACTGTTTATGATTCTGACTGGAATTATAATACCCTGGGCTGGCATACGGAATCAGGCGCATGGCGGGCTGCCATTGGATTTGAAAACGAGTTGACCAACTATCCGTATCGCTGGGCGCTGGGCAATCCAGAGGAATTAGAGGAGATCGGCGGTTACCTGTACCTGATGCCCGGCCAACGGGCCGTAATCACCGGTGGTATTCGCGTCGTTGGTCCCTTCGGCGATCGCAATCCACAGCCCATGTGGGCGGGATTGATTCATGAGGACGTGGAAATCTCCGAGTTTAATAACCGCGTCGATCCCAACCGCATTTTGGTTGATATGCCTGATGAAGATAATCGTGAGGCGTGTGATGCGAGAGAGATTCCGGTAAAAGAACAGCTGTCAGAATATTGATGGTTTATTTACCCGTGGAGCTTGCCGTAGCGTGCGTAGCAGGTTATTATCTCCGTAGGTATAAGAATGGCGCGACTGATTGCTGTTTTCAGCATGCTTCGAAGTGTCTCGCCCATCGATAGTTGTTTCATATAGGAGGAACAATGTCAAGAAGCAAAATAACCTGGCTTGTTGTTGGCCTTCTCGTTCTCGCAGTTGCTTTGGTTGCTTGCCAGCCACAGACAGTTGAGGTCGAGGTGACACGTGTTATAACGGAAACAGAAGAAGTAGAGGTTCCCGTGGAAGTGGAGGTACCCGTCGAAGTGACCCGGGTGGTGACCGAGACGGTGACGGAAACGGTTACCGAAGAAGTGATGGTTGAAGAGGCTCCACTAGGTTCAGAAGAACGGCCGATTAAGGTGCTCTTTGTTCCTTCCGTTGATGCGGATGTCATCATTTCCGGTGGTGATCTCATGGCCGAAGAGCTGGAAAAGGCGACCGGTTACAAGTACGAAGTGAGTGTGCCCAGCAGCTATGCTGCCACGATCGAAGCGATGTGTGCCTCCCCTGAAGACACTATTGGCTTTATCCCTGCTCTGGGTTATGTGCTGGCCAATGAGCGCTGTGGTGTACAGGTTGGTTTGGCTGCAGAGCGTTTCGGCTGGCCGGTGTATTGGGCACAAATTGTCGTGCGTGATGACAGTGGCATCGAAACTCTAGAAGATCTGGAAGGCAAGACCTGGGCTGCTCCCAGCGTTACCTCAACGTCCGGTTTCCTTGTCCCCAGCGCTATGTTGTCTGGCGCTGGAATTGAAACAGGCGAGATTGTTGAAACTGGCGGACATACGGCAGCCATGTTGGCCGTGGCCCAGGGCGATGTTGACTTCGCCACTGGTTTCTTCAGTCCCCCGCTGCTGCCCAATTTCGAGCGTAATTGGAACCCGGACACGGATGATCCTGAAATCTGGCGCGAAGCGGGTGTGAGCCCGGAACGCACAGAAGCGGGGCGCGTTTTTGTGGGCGGCGATCCGGCTGATGGCGGCTACCGTGTATTGGATTCCCGCGCCGCAGCTATGGAAACTTACCCCGGGATTCTTGAGGAGACACGTATCCTGCAAATCTCTGATGAGATACCCAATGATACGCTTTCCTATGGTGCCGATTTCCCGCTGGCGCTGGCACAGGATATCTCGACTGCAGTGGCCACGTATGCAGCCTCTGATGAATGTAACGAACCGCCGGAGGGAACCGTAACGTTTTGTTCAGATGCCTTCTATAACTGGACAGGCGCGGCGCAGGTGCTTGATTCCGCCTTTGACCCGACACGTTTCATGATTGAAGCCTTGGGCATGACGGAAGAGGATGTCTTAGGCGAGTAGCCATAGTGGTTTTTGTGGAAGCCGGGTGTAGAAAGCCCGGCTTCTTTAGTTAAAGAGAGTATACGCGCTGCCACTTGCCGCAGATATAAAAGTAACGCAGCCTTTCCAGGTTGCGATCAAGCTGGAAAGCTTGAGTTACGGTATGCGCGATCAAGCTAGAAAGCTTGAGTTACAGAGGGGAAGACAACATCTTGGGTCACCCGGCCGGCTGGCCTTGCTGAAGCCTCATTGGCGCGGCCGAAAGTCCAGTTTTAGCCAGGATGCCCTCGTTGTTAGGGAATTTCATAGACGGGTTTCTTTCCAAAGCGAATGCCCGGAATTGGGCCGGTGTTTCTATGCTGCGAGTGGATAATTTGACGAAGGTATATGACGACGGCACCGTGGCCTTACGTGAGGTCTCCTTCGAGGTGCCAGACGGCCAGTTCCTGGCTGTCGTCGGTCTCAGCGGCTCGGGGAAAAGCACGCTCTTGCGCTGCATCAACCGCTTGATTGAGCCCACGTCGGGTGAAATCTGGTGGAATGATATCAAGCTGTCCCATGTTACCGGGGAAGAGTTGAGGCGAGCGCGGCGCAAAATCGGCATGATTTTCCAGCAGTTCAACCTGGTTGAACGTTCGACAGTGCTGACCAATGTCTTGAGCGGCCGGTTGGGATATGTCAATCCGATTACCAGTGTGCTCAACCGTTTCCCTGAAGCGGATATCCAACGCGCCTACGTGGCCATGGAACGCGTGGGGATTCACGGCAAGGCGGATAATCGTGCTGATGAACTTAGCGGGGGCCAACAGCAGCGCGTGGGCATTGCCAGAGCGTTGATGCAGGAGCCGGAGTTGGTCCTGGCTGACGAGCCGGTGGCCAGTTTGGACCCGGTTCTGGCGCACAGTATTATGCGACATTTGCAACAGATAAACCGGGAGGATGATATTACTGTGCTATGTAGTCTACACTTCCTGGATCTGGTGCAAGAGTATGGCGATCATGTGATTGCTTTAAATGAAGGCCGTCTTGTATTTGAGGGGGCGCCATCCGAGATTGACGATGTTCGTTTCAAAGAAATCTACGGCAAAGACGCGGAACGGATAGGTTAATCATGGAAGAGAAGCAAGATAAGGAGTTAAGCCCTTTTCGACATGCACTTCGTAGTGGCATTTGGGTGATCGCCGCCATTATCGGTATTTTGGTATTTGCCTATGCCGTTGCCGTCACTCAAATCAATCTGGATGAACCGCAGGATCCACAGCGCCAGGCGGTAACCACGCGTGTTATCCGCGCCTTGGCCCGCCCCGATTTCTTCGAGTTTCATGAAGAGAAGCGAAGCATGGATGTTTTAATCCGCATGCCTTGTCCGGAGGAAATTTCGGGGGCTCAGACCTCCCTGGGTGAGCGTGTTGTGATCTTAAAGCCCAATTGTGCCAGCACAACACAAGATGTCTTGACCATGGAAGGGTCGGGGTTCCGTCCGCGCACAGATGGCATTTTACGTTGGCATCCAGCCGGAGCCGTCGCCACAACGCGTGCTTTGACTACGTTTCGCGCCGATAGTGACGGCAATTTCGAAGTTGAGTTTACGATGCCCGATATTCGACCCACGGATGAACCACAGCGCATCGAAGTTGAGGAAAAATGGCAAACGGGCATAAAGGGTCCAAGCGAGACGCTGAAAATCACATTCGAGAAGATCATCGAGACGATTTTCCTGGCGCTCATCGCCACATTTGTGGGAACGATACTTGCCGTACCGATTTCCTTCCTGGCCGCGCGCAACTTGATGGAGAACGTGAATGCACCCATAGCGTCCATCGCTTTGGCGATTTTTGTTTTGCCCATCGGCTGGTTTATCGGTTCGGCCGTAACCCGTTGGCTGGTGGATCTGGCCGGATATACTTTTGGCCAGCTATTGCTTGGCATTGGTCTGGCGCTTATCGCGGGTATCGCGTCCTGGTTATTGTTGCGAATTGGTCCGCCGATTTTCACCGATGAACCCCAGCCACTATTGCGCCAGATTGTTTCTATAGTGCGCCTGGTGCTTTCCAGTATGCTGGCCTTTTTCGCCATCGCTGTACTGGCCAATCAAGGCCTTGCCTTAGGATTGTGGTTAGAGCAACAGTTACCGAGCATCAGTTTCTTAGGTAATTTTATTTACCTTGTATCAGATGCCATCCGCGTGCTCTCACCAGGCATCATCGGCTTCATGATGGCCCTGGTGGCGGCCTCATTTGGTAGCAAATATGGGCAAGAAGTGGTATTGCGCACCAGTGGCACAGTGGCCCGGCTCTTTACGGCCGTAATCGCTGGACTGGGCACGACTGTCTTCGTTTACGTTATTGGTTCCGCCCTCAATTGGCTATATCAATTTGACGAACCACAGTTCTGGACGCTCTATCCTGCGATCGTGGGTGGTGTCATTATGGCGGTTGTGGGATTCTTGATCGAACCGAAACGGCCATTTGCCATTGGCTTCACGATATACACCTTGACGCGCAGCATCCTCAATATCATCCGCTCCATCGAACCGCTGATCTATGTGATCGTCTTCGCCGTGTGGGTTGGTATTGGACCCTTCGCCGGCGTTCTGGCTCTGACCATTCATACGATTGCCGCTTTAGGTAAGCTGTTTTCAGAACAAGTTGAGGATATTGACGAGGGTCCAGTTGAGGCAGTAACAGCCACTGGCGCCAATCGTATGCAGTTAATCGCCTTTTCGGTTATTCCCCAGGTCGTGCCGTCCTATATCGCTTTCACGCTCTACCGCTGGGATATTAACGTACGCTTCTCCACGGTTATCGGCTTCGCCGGTGGTGGTGGTATTGGTTTCGTCCTGGTGCAAAATATTAACCTGCTGCGTTACCGGCAGGCGGCGGTGATGATGATCGCTATTGCCGTGGTCGTCATGACCTTGGATTATATTAGTTCCAAGATACGCAGCCGCATCATTTAAGTGGAACTAGGGACCCGATTCCGTCGTACAAATAGGAACCGGGTCCTTAATACCAGTCGCAACATCTAGGCATCATCAGGAACCCATATTCTGAAGATATTCTGGCTCCCCCCAACAGCTACCTTAAACTCGGATAATATTCGTTGGCTCCTAAGGTGCTGAACGTTACACTAAATGTATCAAAATTTACCAATACAAAACTGACGCCAGCAAAAAGACGCGCGTCGTTTTTCAATTTGACTAGTAGTATGCCTCGAATGTGGTTTGCTCTGTTGCTTACAGGGCTCATGGGGCTGACAGCGTGCCAGCCGCAAGAAATAGCCTTGGAAGTGACACGAATCGTGGAGACACAAGAGGTGGTTGAAGTGACTCGCATCGTGCGGGAGACGGTTGTTGAAGAGGCAACCCGTCTGGTCAGTGAAGAATTGGTTGTTGAGGTGACCAAATCCCCGTTGGGGACAGAGGCACGGCCAGTGCAGTTGCTTTTTTCACCAGTGGTAAATACGGCGGTCATCAACCGTCGTGGTGACATACTGGCGCAAGTGTTAAGTGAAGCAACTGGATATCAGTTTACAGTCGGCATTTTAGATAATGAACAGACTGTGATCGACATGCTGTGTGCGGCGCCTGTAGAAACGATCGCCTTTCTTTCTGCGTCCGGTTTTGTATTGGCAGATGAGCAGTGTGGCGCCCAAGTAGGCAATGTGGCGGTGAGCAGCGATGGTGTGACCTGGAAATCTGGCATGATCGTCACTCGACGTGGCAGCGGCATTGAAGAGTTAGAAGATTTGGCGGGAAAAAGCTGGGCTGTGGCTGATAGAAATAGTATGGCTAACTTTTTATACTTCCAGGCTTTGTTGGAACAAGAAGGAATAGAGCCAGGCGACATCATTGAGGTTACTGGAGACAGTGCGGCGATGTTGGCTGTGTACGAAGAAGAAGCTGATTTCGCCACGGCTGATTTCGTCCCGCCCATCATGCCCTACGAAGAACGTCTTTGGCAGTATGGCGAAGACGACCCGGAGCCCGGGAGATATTTGGGGATTCCTCCCAGGCGAAGCCCAATCGGCTATGTGCTCGTGAATGGAGAACCTGAATTTGGTGGTTATCGTCTGCGAGATGCCCGTTCGCGTATTTTCGATGTCGCGCCGCAGATTTACTAACAGTGCTGTAGCCTTTGGCCGCGACTTCCCATTGGGCCTGGCAAGGCAGGTCACGACAACCTTGGAAGCTTTTGCCGCTTCGGAAGATTGTATGGCCTCGATCTGCGCAACTGACTTCTATGGTTGGGTGGGGTTGCTACCCGCAGAGAAGGAAATTTTTGAATCTATTGGCTTTGTAGTAGAAACACTGGATCTATCTGCAGAAGAGCTGTTGGATCTGGCACGCTTAAATGGAGGGTGAGGAGCAAATAGCGTGATTGATGTAGCGATTGTCATTGTTAGCTGGAATGTACGCGAGTATCTGGCTGATTGTCTGCGCTCCGTTTGCACAGATTTGGGCCGTTCAAATCTGCATGGCGAGATCTTTGTGGTTGATAATGCCTCCACTGACGGCACAGTCTCGCTGCTGAAGGATTTATTCCCTCAAGTGCACGTGATTGCCAACGACGAAAATCGTGGCTTTGGCGCAGCCAATAATCAGGGTATGCAAGCGGCGGCTGAATACGATCCGCGCTATTATTTCTTGTTGAATCCGGACACCTTTGTGCGGCCAGGTGCGATTGGCAATTTGGTGAACTGCCTGGAGGAACGACCACAGGCGGGGATGGCTGGCGCGCGCTTGTTATATGGGGACGGCCGTTTCCAACACAGCGCATTTTATTTTCCGGGCCTGGGCCAGCTTATGTTCGATCTTTTGCCCATGCCATCTCGTCTTTACGAGAGTCGCCTGAATGGTCGTTATGCGCGCCGGTATTACCAGCCACGCCGCAACCCCTTCCAGATCGATCATCCGTTGGGTGCAACCATGATGGTCAGAGCGGATGTGGCGGAATCGACGCATGGTTTTGATGAGTCGTTCCACATGTTTTGTGAGGAGATCGATTGGAGCTGGCGGGTACGCCAGGCGGGGTGGGAGATATACGCGGTCCCATCGGCCGAAATCATTCACTATGCTGGGGAAAGCACGCGACAAGTTCCGGCTGATACGATGGTCAATCTCTGGCGCAGTAGAGAACGGTTGTATCGAAAGCATCATGGCCGTTTTCGCTTTGCCATGGCAGCGCGCCTGGTACGCAGGTCAATGACCCGTAAGGCGGACAAGGCTACGGATCTGGAATTTCGCCGCGCTTACCAAGAAGTGGCCACTATCTGGTCGGTCAATGGCAAGAAGTAATCAGTTTGCCAGTGAACGAGCATGATCAACATCCTGGCGGCGATCCAGTTCCTGAACTGACGGCCGTCATTCTCACCTTAAACGAAGCAGCAAACATCAAAGATTGCGTTAAAAGTCTGGCTTGGGCGGATCGCGTGATCGTCTTTGATTCCTACAGCCAGGACGAGACAGTAGCCTTGGCCAAAAGCGCTGGCGCTGATGTATTGCAGTCCACATTTGAGAACTACGCTCAGCAGCGCAACGCAGCCCTGGCTGCGGTGCAGTCGGATTGGGTGTTCTTCGTCGATGCGGATGAACGGGGTACACCCGAATTAGCCGTCGAGGTACGAGGCGTGATAGCGAATAAGCTCGAGAAGGGGTGGTATGTTCCTCGCGATAATATTATCTTTGGCAAGCTGACCCGGGGGGCCGGCTGGTATCCCGATTTTCAATTGCGGTTGTTCAAACATGGTAAGGTTCATTATGAAAGGCCGGTCCATGAAACGGCAGTGGTCGACGGGGATACCGGCTATCTGGAAAACGCGCTCATCCATTATAATTACCGCGACAAGGCGCATTTCCAGGACAAGCAAGCATCCTATACGACGTATGACGCTTCGATTCTCAAGCAGCAAGGCATCCGCCCGCGTCCCCGCAAATTTATCCTGCAGCCATGGCGACAATTTTGGTGGCGCTACGTGACTTTAGAGGGGTACAAGGACGGCTGGCATGGTTTGAGCCTCAGCCTGTACATGAGTTATTATGAGTGGGTGAAATATCGGAAATTGGCCGCACTGTGGCGCAGCGAAGCGACATGAAGCAGCGTATTGGCGTTGAATGTACATTTGAGAAAGATGGGCGCGTTCGAGTACGTCGCGTCGAGGTGGATGATCGCTGGTTGGCTGTAGAACAGGGGCGGCAATGGGTGGATGAGATCGGCCGTCATGTATTGATCATGGTTCCTGGAGGCGATGTGCAAGAGATCTTGCTTTCGGCAAACACTTTACAATGGGAGCTTGTTAGCAGGCGGAGCGGAACGCATTTCATCTAGATATTCGAAGGGACTACTGCTGGTAGTGCAATGCACCTACGGTGCGGCACACTAGGTCAGGGCGGGCACGATGACTCTGAATAGGGCGTAAAGATCGAGGGTTATCAGTGCTATGGCCAAACCGGCAGGAATGGCGTAGACGATTTTTGGCCAGCGGCGGCGTAAAGGCCGGAACCACAACCCCAATCCTATGGCCAGGCCCAGGGCAATTGGAATCAAGGCCGGAAAAAGGTATCGTCCCTGATGCTGCACAAAGGTCAGGTTATAGCCTAGATGAACACCCAGTGTTAGCAAGAATAACGTGAGAAAGAGAAGTAGGGGCAGCATATAGTCAAGTAGTGAGCGGCGTTTATCAAAAGCGGCAATTACCAGGCCGGCAAGGGCGAGAGCGCTGAACAGCCATAGGAGGGGGTAAAGCCAGGAGGGATAGGTCATGGGCACGGTCATCCAACCAAACTGACCCCAGAAACTGTTGAAGGTTGTATCAATGAATCGTTCTACGGTGCCTGGCCAGCCATATTGGGCTACCCATTCGGCCGTGCGCGGCTGGCCGACAACTACGTTGTCATGCGCTGTCTTGCCTAAAATGTCCAGGCCGCCATATACGACCATGTTCCGTCCCCACCAGATTGCTCCCAGGATGAACGCCGGGAGAAAGACCAGTAATCCTGCCCGGAAAAGGAGCCGCCACTGGCCCCAGAATCGCCACAGTAGCAGCAGGCCCACAACGGCCGTGATCGGATAAACAGTGCCTTTGGTCAGGTATCCCAAACCGAGCAAACCACCTAACAGAATCAAGTTTCTGGGTCGAAGATCCTTCGATTGCCCAATAACCAGCAGCATGTAGAGGATGGCGGCAAGTAACAATTCGGCCAGGGCATCGTTGTTGGCGGAGGAGATGATGGCCATATGTTGCGGTAGAAAGGCGACGAAGACGGCCGTGGTCAGTGCCAGCCACTGCTCTTGCGGCGCCAATCTCAAGACGATTGCATAAGCCAGGATCACGACTCCTGCGCCCAAAATGAGCGAGAATAGACGCATCGTGGTTAATGATCCACCACTGAGTAGGTAAAGAGGCGTTTGCGCCAGGTAATAGAGCGGCGGCTGCCAATCTTCGTATTCGATAGGATCTATGGGATATTGGGGTGCAAAACCGGAGATAAAAACAATTTCTGTCAGATATTCCTGATCGTAGTCTCCGGCTTCAATAAGCGGCAGGTGCCCGGAAGCCAACTGCCGTACGTAGTTGTAGTGGGCCGGCTCATCAGGCGCCTGCCAGGTGGGCGTGAAGAATATGAAAAGGATGCCGATGGCGAGATAGATCGAGATGATCAGGAAAAGGGGGATATATTTACGCATGAATTCAACGAGTTAGCCGGCTTCTTCGCGCCTAGGAATGAATGGTTGATTGCTAGATCACGGCCGTGGCCCCACCTCGCCTGCTGTCTCCGGCACCGAAGAGCCGGCCATCGGGCGTGCGCGATACGCTATGGGCGCCACCGAAGTAGATGCTGCGGGTCTGCCAGCGATTTACGGGGTAACCCATGCTTTCCAATTCGTCCACGGCGAGGGGATCGTACCCCGCCTCGCATTGCAGGACACCATCTTCGATGTGAACGCGGGCTGCGTTCACTGCATTATTCAGTCCCATGTGAAAGTCCAGCAGATTGCTGAGCACTTGCATAATGGCGCTGCGGATGCGAACGCTGCCGCCGCTGCCGACGACGACACGCGGCTGGTTGTTGAACAAGACAATCGTCGGCGCCATCATGGTTGGTATGCGCCGGCCAGGCTGGCGAGTGTGGAAACCGTGCGGATGGAGATCTTCCTCGCCCATCATATTATTGGGGATAAAACCGGTATCCGGCACAACGTAGCCTGCCGATTCTCCAGCAGTGGTCGTCAAGCTGACCGTCATGCCCTGCCCATCGATGACGCTAAGATGGCTAGTATTGCTTGCTCCTTTTGGTTCGGGTGCTATTGTCGATGCCCTCAGGCCGTACAAAGCATCGCGCATCTCTTGCTCATACTGATCTACAAAGCTGTCATCCAAAAATCGGCTAATAGACTCTTCTATGGGAATATCCTCGTCCCTATTGTCCCAATACGGGCGCGCGCGTGTTGTGGCCGCCATCGTTTCATACAGCACTTTCAGGTGCATAGCCGATCCATGTTTCCACTGGCTGATCTTGAAACGCGCCAGCAGTTTCATAGTGAATGCTGTCAAGACGCCTCCGGTGGAACTGCGGGGCGGTAGCAGTATCTCATATTCCCGGTAGGGCAAGTGGATGGAAGGCAATTTCTTGGCGCGATAAAAATCCAGGTCTAGAGCGGTCAGCAGGCCACCATTGGCCGCCTGGTCGGCGACAATAGCCTGTGCTAAGCGGCCATTGCGGATCAGGGCCGGACCTTGTTCTGCCAATTCGAGTAATGTCCGGGTCAGGTTGGGAATGAAAAGCTGTTCTCCTGCTTGAATGATGCGGCCGTGACGAGCAAAGATTTCGCGCATACCGGCAGTGTGGGTATATAGGGGAGCAAGCAGCTCGCATGTTTGGGCCTGAAACGGGGCGATTGGTAGCCCCTCGCGTGCCAAATCGATGGCTGGTTGCAGGAGCGTGGGTAAAGGGAGACGGCCGTACTCTTTGGCCATTAAGCAGAGCCCGGAGATATTACCGGGCACGGCCACGGAGGCGCGCCCCAAGTGAAAGTCCTGTGTTGTTTCCCCGAAGTCAACGGTGACTTTGGGGAAGTCCATCTCTGATTGATCCTTGCTTTTTCTGCTCAGGCCTGGTGTGTTGCTGAAGAAGTCATACACCACGGAACGGCCGTCTTGCGGATCGTATATGTGCGCCATTCCGCTGCCCCCAAGATGGACGACACCAATCTCGGCGATAAAGGAAACAAATGTGGCCGCTACCGCAGCATCTACCGCGTTTCCACCTTGTTTCAGCATGGTCATACCGGCAGCAACTGTCTCTGGCCCGCCGGCGGCGATCACTCCGTGCATAAAAAACCCTTGTTCGTTGTTTTAATCAAACAGCATTCCCGTAGTTTACCCAAAATAATGACAAACGACACTAGACAGGGAATCCCTTGCCCATCATAATGGTAAGAAAGCAAAGAAACGGCCCTGTATGCAGGCTCGTTATTTAGAGGAGCAAGCCACATGGAAACATCTTATGAGGAGCAAATCATTCCCTTGTCTTTGGAGCATCCTGTTTGGGATCGCGTATTTACTGTAGCTCCCTTGGTGGTAATCGGTACCCGTGAGCCAGACGGTGCGTTTGACCTGGCTCCCAAGCATCTCGCAACACCTTTGAGCTGGAAGAATCACTTTGGATTTGTCTGTACGCCCCGCCATGCAACTTACCAGAACATTAAGCGCGAGGGGGTTTTTACGGTTAGTTATCCGCGCCCCACACAGATGGTGTTAACCAGCCTGACGGCTGTGCCACGCGAAGATGACGGCAGCAAGCCGGCGCTGGCCTTACTGCCAACGTTTCAGGCGCGACAGATTGAGGGTGTATTTATTGAAGACGCCTATCTCTATTTCGAATGCGAGTTGGACCGGATCATTGACGGGTTCGATATAAATAGCTTGATCGCCAGCCGGATTATTGCCGCCTACGCGGCCGCGGATTCATTGCGCCAGTCTGATATGGATGATGCCGACCTGTTGGCCGATGCCCCACTACTGGCTTATATCAACTGGGGACGTTTTGCCCGAATTCAGGACAGTTTCAGTTTCCCGTTTGTAAGCGGCTTCAAGCGCTAATGGACTGATTGACTTTCAGGAAGTTGCCAATCGTGTGAGCAAAAAAAGCGGACAAAACCTTATGAATGAGGTGAATCAGACGTTAAGCTATCTGCAAAAACAACGCGATGCCATGATCGCGTTTCTTTCCAAGCTGGTGTTGGCTGAGTCGCCATCGAGCAGCCCGGAGGCCCAAGCCTTACCCCTGACCATATTGTGGGAGATGTTAGACGAGCTGGGATTCGGCGTACAGCTCATACCTGGAAAGAAGACAGGTGGCCAGCTATTGGCGCGGCTTAAGGCACAAGACTCAAGCGACGGAGTCCGGCAGCAACTTCTCATCGGCCATTGCGACACGGTCTGGCCGATGGGAACATTGAAGGAGATGCCGTTGGAGGTCGAAGGAAATGTTGTGCGTGGACCCGGCGTCTTTGATATGAAAGGGGGCCTGACACAGATGGTGTTTGCCTTAAAGGCTGTCCTGGCGCTGGGGCATGAATTGCAAGTTGCTCCGGTTGTCTTCGTCAACTCGGATGAAGAGATTGGTAGTAGGGAATCACGCTCCTACATAATTCGTCTGGCGAAACAGGTTCAACGAGCGTTTATTCTGGAACCGGCGCTGGGCGTTTCGGGCAAGCTGAAAACGGCCCGTAAGGGTGTTGGGCGATTCGATGTTGTTGTGCGGGGTAAGGCCGCCCATGCCGGCCTTGACCCTGAGAAGGGTATCAGCGCCATTCTAGCTCTTTCTCACGTTATACAAGAGCTTTATACCCTGAATGATCTACAAGAGGGCATCTCGGTCAACGTAGGCTTGATAGAAGGAGGCCTGCAGTCGAATGTTATCGCCCCCGAAGGTCGGGCCACAGTGGATGTGCGCGTCCCGACCAAGGCTGAGGTACGACGCCTAGAGGAATCGATTATGAACCTGGAGCCGCCCATGCCCGGTATTTCTCTGGAGATTGAAGGGGGATTCAATCGGCCGCCACTTGAACCAACTTTGGAAAATCAAGCACTTTGGCATGCGGCGCAGGAATTGGGGCATGGGCTTGGCCTGGCCTTGGAACAAGGAATGGCAGGCGGAGGATCAGACGGCAATTATACGAGCTTGTACACTGCCACGTTGGATGGATTAGGAGCTGTTGGAGACGGGGCTCATGCCCAGCATGAATTTTTATACATAGACAAGATGATAGAACGCACAGCGCTCCTGGCACAGTTGCTGCTAAGACCGTAACAAAAACAGTGCCTGATGGTGAAGGAATCAATTTACTACCATTGATCTCCTGGCGCGCTGGTCAGAGAGCCTTGGTGCAAAGTTGCTGCTTTTGGGAAGGACAGGACAATGCAAGACCTAGAGATTAGACAAGCAACTGAGCTTGATGTAGAAGCCGTCCGCCAACTTTTTGTGGGTTCATACGGCCGTCATTACCGCTACCGCGAATTCTATGATGATTATTGGCTGAAGAAAGCTATCTTCAGTGACAATTATCTGGTACTGGTTGCTACCAGAGGAGAACAAATTCTAGGTAGCGCCTCTATTACCTTTGATGTGGGAAGCTATACGGACTTACAAGGCGAATTCGGCCGCCTAGTTGTTCATCCTGATGCTCGCCGGCAAGGCATTGGCAGCCGGCTAATGGATGCCCGCTTGCAGTTTGCCCGTGAAAGGTTGCACTTTGGTTTTGTGCATGGTCGAACGGTGCATATCCATGCCCAGCATATTGCCGAACGATATGGTTTCCAGAGTATTGGATTCCTGCCGCAAAAGAGCCTCTTCAGCGAACGTGAAAGTATTGTGGTGATGGGCCAGCTCTTTCGTTCTGCACGTGCTTTGCGCCGCAATAACCCCCAGATCATTCCTGAAGTCTTTCCTCTGGCAGCAAAGACGTTAAGCAACATGGGCTTACCAAACGATGCACGGGTGATCGAAGATGCCCTAAGTTATCCCATGGACCAAGCGTACGAGCTAACAGAGCTTACCGAATCAGGTATTCCATACCTCTTGCGTATTGAGAGAGGGCGTCTGAAGCGCCGCCAGGTATTTGGCAACATGATGCTCAGCTATGGCTATTTCGCCTTGCAGGCTGGGGAAGCGCAGTATCTTGTTGCCAGCCAGGAGGATACCATCGTCGGCGCTATTGGCTATGTTTTTGACCAGGTGGGAAAGACGATCCAGATTATTGAGATCATCGACGTGGACAATGCTGTTGCAGGATTTCTACTGCGTGAGTTGGACAGGAGAGCCCGGGAGGAACTGGATGTCGCCTATGCCGAGGTCGCTGTAAGCGCTTATTGGCCACGGGTGCAACGTACCCTCGACCAGCTTGGCTTTTCTCCGGTCGCTTATTGCCCGTCAGCGGTCTTTCGCGGCACGGAGAGATTAGACGCGGTGCGCATGGCCAAGCTATACATACCCTTTGATGTTGGCCATATAGACCTCTTGCCATCTTTACAAGAAATATATGAAATTGTCATGCGCGGTTTTCTTGAGAAACGTACCGGCATCAAGATTGATGATTTTACACGTAGCGTGTCGATATTTAAGGGTTTGACCGATGCCCAATTGCGAATGCTTTCCGGCATTTGTAAAGTGGTGAGTTACCAGTCTGGCGATGTTATCTTCAGTCAGGATGAGATAAATTACAATCTCTACATGGTTCTGAATGGTGAGATTGAGATTCGTATGGGAGAACGTGAGATTCCGGTGGGCAATGTGCTGGCCGGGGACGTTTTGGGGGAGATTTCACTCGTAGAGGGCCTGCCTCATTCAGCCACGGCCGTTGCCGCACAAGAGAGCCGCTTAATCATGATGTCCAGCCGGGATTTCGAAGTGTTGATCCAGCGTTATCCACGCATTGGCATGACGGTCATGCGCAACATCTCGCGTTCGCTAGGGGAGAAATTGAAGACAACGGATCTGACTGTTACACAACTCTTGCCAGCCTCAAAAAATTGAATCCTCATAAGGGTTGATTGCCATCCGCTACAGTGCTATAAATTGGGGCCTGCGTTTCGCAAGTGATCGCAAAGCAGAATATTACAAGGCGCATCAGTCCGGATGGAACAACAAGAAGTAATAGATAAGATACATCTTTTTCTAGAAGATCAATTCCCAACGTTTCTTGATTTACTGCGACAGATGGTAAATATCAACAGCTTCACAGCCAATCCACAAGGCGTGAACGAACTGGGCGATCTCACCGCAAACACTTTTGAACGGCTCGGTTTTACGGCCGAGCGGGTGCAAGCAAGGGATTTTGTTTACGGTAAACATTTGATTCTGACCAGGCCTGGACGGGAGCCGGCGCCCGTGATCGGTCTGATCTCTCACCTGGATACAGTTTATCCGGCGGCTGAAGAGGAAGACAATGACTTCCACTGGCGTGTATCCGGCAAACGGATCTATGGTCCTGGGATCTACGATATCAAGGGCGGCACGGTCATGATCTTGATGATTCTGAGCGCTCTGCAGGCAGTGGCCCCGGAGTTCTATGAGAATGTGACCTGGGTTGTCCTCCTTAATGCCGCGGAAGAGTCTCTCGTACCTGATTTCGGGCAGATATGCCGGGATCGATTGAACGGCGGTACGCTGGCGGCTTTGGTCTTTGAAGGGGGCTCCATAGGGGAAGGGCAGTCGAACGGATATCGCTTCGTCGTAGCGCGTAAGGGCATGGCGCATTATCATATCGCCGTTGAAGGGAAGGCGGCCCATGCCGGAACATCACACGAACATGGGGCAAGCGCTATTTTGCAGATGGCCGATGTGATCCGGCGCGTCGCCGATTTTACCGATTACGAGCAGGCAATTACTTTCAACGTTGGTACTATTGCCGGGGGGACGGTCCTTAATCGGGTCCCACACCAGGCGAGCGCCTTCGTCGAGATGCGCGCATTCTCTCCTGCCGTATTTGGGGAAGGGGTGGGCAAGATGGCGGCCTTAAATGAATTCTCCAGTGTACAAAGCGCCAACGGCGGCTACCCTTGCCGTGTAAAGGTAGATATGATCGGCAGTTGGGAACCGTGGGCCCCTAATGAAGGCTCCGATCAACTGCTGCATCTGTGGCGTGAGACGGGCCGCAAGCTGGGAATGGACGTCGAACCTCAAGAACGAGGGGGACTGAGTGATGGCAACTGGGTGTGGCATCAAGTCCCTACTATTGA
>JAACFF010000212.1 GCA_009937635.1 Chloroflexota bacterium | reverse complement strand
CAGATTCTTCATATTTCCAAACTCTTGGCAGTCTATTTTATGAATTAATGCATTTTACTCTTGATGTTCAAATGGTTTTTTATTGTGTAGGGAGATATTGTCAAATGTTGTGGATCGCCGATTCAAGGGCGACGTCCACTTGTAGGTTAACAACAGAATCAGATGGCAAACTTGGCAATATGCGTGTCTCGCCATCCGGGAACTTCACGTCGGCCGCTACAAGTGCAACCAGGTGGGGTGAATTGACCCGGCGCCAACGCTTTTCGGCCTGAGTAAGCAACTTGAAAGCCATAGCCAGGCCGGCATCACGCGAGCCGGCGCCTTTGGTGGTGCGCGTACGGGCCTTAACGGTGGCGAAGGTGGATTCAATGGCATTCGTGGTGCGTAAATGAAGCCAGTGAGCGGCTGGATAGTCCATAAAGGTGAAGAGCGTGTCGATGTCTTTGGTTAAGCAATCTACTGCCTTCGGGTATTTGGCCTCATATTCTTCCTGGAAACGAGCCAACTCCTCCAGTGCTGTCTGGCGCCCTTCGGCGCGCATGATTTCATGTAGGTGGGATTTAGCCCGCGGCTGCAGCCGTTTCGGCAGCTTATCAAGCACGTTAGCGATTTTGTGCACCCAACAGCGCTGTTCCTCTGCTTCAGGATAGATCTCGCGCAAAGCAGCCCAAAAGCCGAGAGCACCATCAGCGATGGCCAGCTTGGGCGCCGGCATGCCCCGACGTTTGAGGTCGCGCAGAAGTGTCTTCCAGGATTCGGTTGACTCCCGATAGCCGTCTTCCAGAGCCACCACCTCTTTGCTGCCATCGGGCAGGACACCGATCAGGGTAAGGCAAGCCAAGCGATCCGCTTCCAAACGAACGTTGAAGTGCACACCATCGGCCCAGAGGTAGACGTAGTTCTTGCCCGTCAACGACCGCTTGCGCCAAGCTTTGTACTCGTCCTGCCAGACGGTTAGCAAGCGGGTGACGGTGGTCGATGAGAAACCTGCGAGAGCTTCTTCGCCCAAAAGGGCAGATAGAGCTGGGCCAAAGTCGCCGGTGGATAGGCCACGGAGGTAGAGAATAGGCACGGCTTCTTCCATGCGAGGCGACTTGCGCATATAGGGCGGTAGGATGGAACTGCTGAACTTATAGCCAGGACGTTTATCATGAACCCGTGGCGCCTGTATCTTCAACTCACCAGCGCCACATTGGATGGTCCGTTCCCGGCTGCGGCCGTTACGTACGACCAGAGCGTGGTTGTTTTCGTCCTGTTCGCTACCATGACGTTGGATGTATTCGTCTACTTCAGCCTGCAATGCCGCTGCTAACATGCGTTGCGCGCCTCGTCGCGCCAGTTCGTCTAGACTCAGGTGGATTTCGTCTCGGAGGGCTTCCGAAAATGTGGTATCGTTGCACATGGCGTATTCTCCTTGCGGCTCAAGACCGCCTTTAGGTTTTCACACCTACGAGGATACGCCACCCCTAGCAGTTGATATCCGGAACATATGCTTTCTTTCCTCGTCGGCTTGCCGGCATATGTTTCGCCGGAACAGATCAATTCGGATCCCGTACCGCCGTCCAGTGACATATACCTTTTCGGCCTGCTATTGTATGAGATGCTTACCGGCCGGCAAGCCTTAGCGTGCCAAAGCCAAACAGCTAGAAGAACGTTACCAGGATATGGCAGCCCTGTTGGATGAACGGGAACCGCTGTTGGGTACGGTTGCTGCCGGCCTACAGACAGACATCGTGATCGAAACGGCCGAAGCTACCCTCACCACGCAGTCAATCGCCATCTTGGAGAACCCCTTTCGCGGCTTGCATGCCTTCACCGAAGCCGACGCAGACAACTTCTTTTGGAGCCGCAACTAATCGCCACCATTATTCAGGATGTAGGTGACCAGCCTGGTATGCTGCCTTTGTTACAGTACGCTATGACCGACCTATTTGATCATAGAGACGGTCAAACGTTGACCCAGGCAAGTTACTACGCAACCGGCGGCGTGAGGGGCGCCCTGGTGCTTCGGGCAGATGATCTGTAATAACCCACAATTTCAACATTTCAAGCCTTCCCTTCCCGCTACACAAAACATATAAAACCCTTACCAACGCGCAGCTTAGTTGTATTTTTGGGATGAACCGTGTGATAATATGCAAATATCCCATGCGCTGGAGGTGCGAGATGAACGAACAACTGCCTGATTGGATAGTCGCCATGCAGTCTTTTGGCTTTGAAAGTATGGTACAGGTATTTATAGCCGCCCTATTGGGGGGGCTCATTGGTCTTGAGAGAGAATGGCGTGGTCGCGATGCGGGGCTGCGCACCAACATGCTCATCTCCATGGGCGCTTGCCTATTCACTGCCATTTCCATAAATGGGTTCCCTTTACAGGGATCGGCTGCACAAGATACGGCACGGGTTGCGGCCCAGGTCGTGACCGGTGTCGGCTTCTTAGGGGCCGGCGCGTTTATTCATACCCGCGGCCACACCAAAGGCATGACCACCGCGGCCACGATCTGGATGGTCGCCGCGATTGGCATGGCTGTGGGCGTAGAAGCCTATGGACTGGCAGTATTCGCGAGCGTGATCACGTTGGTGATCTTGCGTTTCCTGCACCCTGTTAGCAAAACAATTGCCAAGATAGATAGTGATTAAGGCAAATATGAGGAGAATCCTATGGAATTGGGCGCATTTTCAATAAGTTTAGCGGTCAAGGATCTTGAGGTTTCCAAATCTTTTTATGAGAAATTAGGTTTTCAAGTTTATGGTGGGGAAGCCGCGCAGAATTGGCTCATTATGAAGAACGGGGATCACATAATTGGGCTATTTCAAGGCATGTTCGAGAAAAACATTCTGACTTTCAATCCTGGTTGGGACCAAAACGCCAATATGCTTGATTATTTTGTCGATGTGCGCAACCTTCAGCGAGAACTGAAAGCGCGAGGTTTGAGCATTGAACAAGAAGCCGACGAGAGTACCTCAGGGCCAGCGAGCTTTGTTATCATAGATCCTGACGGGAATCCTATTTTGTTTGATCAACACGTGTGAACGATCTTTTATTTCACAGGCACGTAGTATGAAGAAAAAACTACGCGGCGTTAAGCGCTCGGATATTCAATTAGATTACGATCTGTACCGCGCTAAGGTGCCGATGCGTGGGGTCTCTGATGCTTTTTTGAGTGTACTGGACTTGCACCCGGAGGGAACGGAGCAAACGATCATGTTTGTTCACGGGTATGCGGGTGTTTTGGAATCGTGGGAGCATCAAATCAATTATTTTGCGCGTTATTATCGGGTGGTGGCGCCCGATTTGCGCGGACATGGGCAGAGCGACGCGCCCTATACCGAGTACACTATGGCGGAAATGGTATCTGATCTGCAAGCCATCGTAGAAGATTTAAGCCTGCCAGAGAAATTCATCCTGGTCGCCCATTCGTTTGGCGGCTCGATCGCGGTGGAGTATGCTAACGCCTACGCGGATCGGCTGGAGAAGTTGGTTCTTATCGCCACCGCCGGTGAGTATCCACTGCCTAGAATTGCCAACTTGGCCACACGCATTCCACCGCGATTGGTGCGGCCGTTTTGGAGATATCGCACCCGCTTTGACGCGGAGTTTCATGTGATGCAACGTCTAGCGGCCAACAATATGCTCCATTGGCAGGGCTGGTCGCTGATGCGCAATATCAGGGTGCCTACACTGGTTATCACCGGTGAGCAGGACAATTATTTTTCGCGCACGGTGTTTGAGGACGTAGGCAAAATGATCCCCAACGCCGAAATTTACGATGTGGGTACGGCCAAACACAAAGTGCAGCTGGAAAGGCACCGCGCCGTCACGCGCGCCATCGAACGCTTTGTGGACGGCGAGAAAAAGGGGTCATGGCGACAGCAAGGGCATGAGCCAGGCAGATTTCAGGAGCGTATCTGGCTGCGCAGCTACAGCGACGACACGCCGCCATCTTTACCGATTCCGGCACGGCCGTTGTTCACCTTTTTGGAAAGCACCGCCGGGTGGATGCCAAAACGCACGGCAACCATTTTTTACGGCCAGCAGCTGACCTACCGGCAGTTAAACCAAAAAGTCAATCAATTCGCCCATGTTCTGCACGGCAAGGGCGTGTGTCCGGGTGACCGCGTATTCATTGTACTGCCCAACATGCCGCAAATGGTCATTGCTTTTTACGCCGTCCTCAAAATTGGCGGTGTTGTCGTTATGCCCAACCCCGATGCGAATGGTCCGGCTATTGTGCGGCAGGTCAGCCAGACGCAGCCCAAAGTCATGATCACGCTCATGGTATTCGATCATCTGGCGCAAGCTATTGGAGACGCAACCCAACTAGACCAATTTATTTTTGCCGACATTCAATCTGTTGTCAGCGCCGGCGTCTTCAAGAAGTTGATGGAACAGTGGGGCGGTATTGAAGGGCAGCCCGAAGAAGAAGCCACTATGCGTACCAATGACCAACGCATGGATGTGTTAATGCAGGACGCTCCCATGGACCAGCCTCCGCCAACTGAGGTGAACAGCGCCGATTTGGCCGCTATTTTATTCACCAGTGGCACAACTGGCGCGCCCAAAGGTGTCTGCCTGACGCATCGCAATCTCGTTGCCAATACCTTGCAGGCTCGTCACTGGATTCCCGACCTAGAATATGGCAAGGAAGTCTGTCTGGCGGTGCTGCCTATTATTCACAGTTACGGTTTGATCAACGCCATGAGTCTCTCCATTGCGCTGGCGGGAAAGATTGTATTGCTGCCTATATTTGATACACAGGGGGTCCTGGAATATATTCGCGATTACAAGGTGACAATTTTCCCCGGTGTGCCTTCCATGTACACGGCCATTAACCACTTTCCCGGCGCCCGCGAGTATGGCCTGAGTTCAATTAAGGCCTGTGTGAGCGGGGCGGCGCCGCTCCCGGTTGAAGTGCAGGAAGCGTTTGAAAAATTGACGCACGGCCGTCTCGTGGAAGGGTACGGTCTCACAGAGGCGTCGCCTGTTACCCATGCAAACCCACTATACGGTGTGCGTAAGCCCGGCTCCATCGGCGTGCCCATGCCCAATACAGAAGCCAAAATCGTCGACCTCATCAGCGGCGAGAATTTACCGCCTGGCGAAATCGGCGAATTGGTTGTGCGCGGCCCGCAAGTGATGCAAGAATATTGGCAGAACGAAGAAGCAACGGCCGAAACGATAAACGCTGATGGCTGGCTAGATACAGGTGATGTAGCCCTGATGGACAACGACGGTTACTTCCAAATTATCAGCCGCAAACAAGACACCATTCTTTTTGGTGAATACAGCGTTTACCCGCGCGACGTAGAAGAAGTCATTTACGAAAATGCAAAAGTGATTGAGGTTGCCGTTGTCGGCGTAGGCACGGTCGACGGTGAGCAAAAGGTCAAGGCTTTTGTGGTTCCCCAGCCCAGCAGCGATCTGACGGAAGAGGAGTTGATGGCCTTTTGCCGCAGCCGTCTGGACGAATATGCTGTGCCCTGGGAAATTGAATTTCGCGAAGCGCTGCCCAAATCGTTTATCGGCAAGGTGTTGCGGCGTATGCTGGTCGTGGAATCGGCAAGCTAATCCTATGCTGTACGTATCGCTGTCATATGCTGCCTATGACTTACCGGTGAGCAGGTTATTGCACTGTAAAATAAATCTATTCACACATGAAAGTTACCAACTTTTTCTCTAGCAGCAGAGGAACGTAGTTACTGATCGCAGAAAGTTGGCAACTTTTTGTAACAGAGTGTTATCATGTCACTATTAAGACGATTAACTAAGAACCGTAGTCGCCGGCCTCGCGATACCTCCTTGCAAGATGCCATGCTCCTTGTGGCCTTCATCATCATTGTCGGAACGGTTGGCTACGCCCTGGTCGAAGGCTGGTCTGTAACTGACGCGCTCTATGCCACCATTATCACTATCACGACGGTGGGTTACGGAGACATGGCCCCCACCACTTTAGGTGGCAAGATATTTGCAATCGTTTTCACTTTGGTGGCCATAGGCGCGGTAGGTTATACCTTATCATCACTGGCTGCAGGCCTAATTGAGAAAAAACAAAATTTGCGGAAGGAGTCACTACGGAATAGACAGATGAAGCGTATAACAGATTTAGAACAGCACATTATTATTTGTGGGGGTGGTTATGTGGGCAAGCGCATCGCGCATGAGCTTACGACGGAGGGACAGGACTTTGTTGTCATCGAAGAAGATGAGCGTATTATGCGCTGGACCTTGCTCTATTTGGACGAAGATTATCGCAAACATCGTTACAGGGAATCATATGACATCACCTTCCTGATGGACGACACCGGTCACGAGGAATTGGATATAGCCCATCTGGCAGATGAACTAGATATACCCTACTTGTTAGATTCGCCAACAAGCAATGCGGTTTTGGTCCGCGCAGGGATCGAGCGCGCCAAGGGAGTGTTCGCTGTCATGCGCGACGATCGCGACAATCTGCTGACGGTATTGAGCGCGCGTGGTTTGGCCAGCGAATTGAACAACACGAGATTGCGTATCATCGCCAGGGCTACCGAGGAGGAAAATATCCCAAAACTGAAAATGGCCGGATCGGATCGCGTTTTTTCGCCCAATCTTGTGGAAGCTGTACAACTCACTGCTCACATGCTCCATCCACATACGGGCGCCTTCTGGCGCATGGCCATGGATGAAAACTATCCTCTGCGCTACACTGAGGTTTACGTCGACGACACTTCTGGCCTGGCTGGAAAGACCTGTGCCCAAATCAAGCAGAGCGAGCACCATCTCGTGATGTCAATATTTCGGGACAATCATTACATAAACCTGCCAGATCCCGACCGGCGTTGTCAGGAAGGGGATGTGCTGGTCGTTACAACGGAGCAAGAACTTCCTCAGTAATAACACATAAAGAACGCACAAGTACGGCTGATTTGACTACTAATCATCTCGATGACATTCACACTATCTTTGCAGTTTTGCATTAATGCATTATGTATGGCCCACATATTCCGGTTTTGGTATTGGGCAACCGGCACATATGGGGGCAAAGCTAAAAAGTGCAAAGATCGTGATTCATTCACACGAGGAATTAGACATGATATATTCAACTACATCCATTTTGCAGGGGTACGAGATCAAGGAATATCTAGGTGTCATCGCTGGTGAGGCGATCATGGGCACCAATGCATTTAAAGACTTTTCGGCCGGTATTCGCGACATTGTCGGAGGCCGTTCCGGTTCGTACGAAGAAAAGCTAAGAGAAGCCAAGGTGCTGGCCATGGAAGATATGACTGCAAAGGCAGAGAAATTAGGGGCCAATGCGGTCATTGGCATAGATCTCGATTATGAAACCATTCGCGGATCCATGCTGATGGTTTCGGTCAGCGGCACGGCCGTAAATGCCGAAAAGCAACCCTGAAAGTTGGGCTAAATAGGGCTTAAGGAGATCAGAAATGATTGTCACTACATCCGCAACAATTGACGGCAAACCCATTCAGGAATATCTTGGGGTTGCTGCCGGGGAAGCGATTATGGGCGCCAACGCCCTCAAAGATTTCTCATCCGGTATTCGTGATCTGGTTGGTGGCCGGTCCGCTTCCTATGAACAGGTTATCAACAAAGCGCGAGAAATTGCTATGAACGATCTAGTTGAGCGGGCCAGGGCCCTCGGCGCCAATGCCATCGTCGGCGTCGACGTCGATTACGAAACGATCGACCGTGGCAAAAAAAGCAACAGCAGTATGCTGATGGTTTCGGTCAGTGGCACGGCCGTACGTATAGCAGATTGAGCCGCCACGGTGACATCTGCCATAGATTTCTGATGTGCTCCGGCACTCCTTGTACTTAAGACAACCATACATATTTCTTGCCTGTCTCCCATGGTAGATTGCCGGTGAAGATAAGGTGCCTTCCGGAATCTGGTAAAGGAACACAGGTTTGTGTGTACTTTAGCTCCCTAAGCTATTGTAGGTACCCCACAACTGACGCACTTAATTTGCTACACAATCAACTTGGTGTACGCCTTGATCGAATAATTCAATGTCCATTGAATTATGACATCTGTCATTATCTAATCATGACAAATGTCACAACCGGCCTCGCCCAAACTACTGTATAATTCACGGTAACTATTTCAACATCTGTTGAAATAATTTGGCGCTTTGCCTATAGGGAGTAATTCAATTGACGACACAAAAATTGTCGGCGCCATCACCACGACATTCAAGCTGGACCTTGCCTGCTTTTGTCGTTGGTCTCGCTGTTTTTTGGCTGATTGTTTGGAGTCAATTACAGAACCTGGCCGATTGGCTGAGCTACACCGTCATCGGCTTGCAGCCGGAAACGCATCTGGGTGAATCTGTTAATTTCTTTCTTTATGATGTGCCCAAAATCTTGATGCTATTGGCGGCGATGATTTTCCTGGTCACCATCACCCGCTCTTTCTTCAGTCCTGAGCAGGCCCGATCCGCCTTAGGGGGCCGGCGTGAGGGTGTTGGGAATGTCATGGCCGCCGGGCTTGGGGTATTGACACCCTTCTGCTCCTGCTCGGCCGTTCCCCTTTTCATCGGATTTGTAGAAAGTGGCGTCCCCCTCGGCGTTACCTTTTCCTTCCTTATTGCCACACCTGTCGTGAACGAAATCGCTCTGGCCATGCTCTTTGGTCTGTTCGGTTGGCAGATTGCCGGCCTCTACTTGTTGACAGGCCTTACCATCGCTATCCTGGGCGGCGTCGTGATAGGACGTTTGAAACCAGAAAAATATGTTGAGGATTTCGTTTGGCAGATTCAAGTTGGTAAGCAAGGGACCGGCATTACTTACAAGCCAAGCTGGAATGATCGTATCCGAGAAGCCGGTCGCAGCACGAAGGAAATCGTGGGCAAAGTATGGCCCTATGTCGTCATCGGCATTGCTATTGGGGCGGCAATCCACGGCTATGTGCCGGAAGATTTCTTGGCTGAAATCATGGGCAGCGGCGCCTGGTGGGCTGTGCCGGCAGGCGTCATTCTTGGGATACCGCTCTACTCTAACGCCGCCGGCGTTATTCCTATTGTCCATGCTTTAATGGAGAAGGGAGCTGCCTTGGGTACCGTGTTGGCTTTTATGATGTCGGTGGTTGCGCTTAGCCTGCCGGAATTGCTGATTCTCAAGCGAGTAATCAAGACGCGCCTCATTGTCATTTTCATCGGCATTGTCGCTTTTGCCATCGTTTTGACCGGGTATCTGTTTAATTTTGTTATTGGGTAGCTGAAGCAGCGTCTTAGATAATTTTGGAGGTTGAAATGTTAACTATAAAAGTGCTGGGGCCTGGCTGCCCCAATTGTAGGAAAGTGGAATCTACCGCAAAAGGTGCAGTGGATTCACTAGATGTCGATGCAGAAATCATAAAAATTACCGATTATGGTGAAATCATGAGCTACAATGTGTTGTCTACACCTGGTCTGGTCATCAACGAGAATTTGGTTTCGGCAGGGCGTATCCCCAGCCAGTCAGAGGTCACCACCTGGGTCGTCGACGCTTTGGAAGCAGCCTAAACGAGAAATAATGTCACGCGACCTGTGTATCTGGAGCAAAAGGCTACAATACACAGGTCGGTTTTGACACAATTCTGCAATTGATATGACCGAAATCAAGTTATTAGCGTGGGGACCTCTGTATGGTCGAATTAACTGAGAACAAGCTAAAAGAAATCGTTATCATTCTCAAGGCCCTTGGCGAGCCGAATCGAATGCGCATCATTGCTGAACTGATGAAGGGTGACTCTTGTAACTGCGAACTGCAAGATAATCTAAACCTGGCACCAAACTTACTCTCTCACCACTTGCGAGTCTTGAGTAGAGCGGGGTTGGTTAACTCCCGCCGCGACCAGATTGACGGCCGTTGGATTTACTACTCCGTCGACCGTGAAGCCGCTGCCAGTTGGCAAAGCTGGTTTAGCGAATTCCTCGATCCATCCCGCATTTCAGAGCGCACGGTTTGCGGGCCGGAAGGGCAGCTCATCATGACAGATCAGGTATCGTTGATGGGAAGCTAACAGTTACTGACTTTTCCCTGATCATCAGCTAAAACAAATATCAGTTGACCTGCCGATATATTGGAAGCCCTCTAGCATTGCCGGACTCGTCTGACTACCCTACACTAGGCGCATGAATAAACTGCGGCGTATGGATCGACGCCTGTTCACAATCCTGCTCATTGTCTTTGTGCAAATGCTGGGCGCGGCGATGATTTTGCCTATCTTGCCGCTCTACGCGCAGCGCGAATTCGACATGTCACCGCAGATCATCGCCCTGCTGGCGACGGCCTTCTTCGCCGCGCAGTTTGTGGCTGGCCCATACCTGGGACGCTTATCAGACAAATACGGTCGTGTTCCCGTCCTCATCCTCAGCCAGATCGGCACGGCCGTCAGCTTTTTCATGCTCGCGCTGGCCCCCAACGTGGCTGTGCTCTTCCTGGCCCGCATCCTCGATGGCATCACCGGCGGCAATATCATCGTCGCCCAGGCCTATATCACCGATATCACGCCCCGCGAGCGACGCACTGAATCCCTGGGCTATATCTTCGCCGTGTTTGGATTAGGCTTCATCTTTGGACCGGCGCTGGGAGGTTTCCTGTCGGCGGCTCTTGGCCCACGTGTACCCTATATCATCGCCGGTTTTGCCGCCGTGTTGGTGGTTTTGCTCACCTGGTTCACCCTGGATGAGACCCTGACGCCTGAACAGCGGCAGGCCAATCGCAGCTATGGCGGAGGTGGCATTAGTCCAAAAGACATCTTGGATAATTGGCCTCTGATGCTCATCCTGACCATCGCTTTTATCGGGCAATTTGGCATGGGCCTCTTGCAGGCCACCTTTGCCCTATATGGGGAGGCCGTGCTCTTTGCCGGCTACGAAGCGCGCATCGCGACCCTGGGCGTGGGTCTGCTGCTGACCATCGTGGGCATAGGTCAGTTTTCTACGCAGTCCTTCCTGTTACGACCCGCCTTAAAGCGTATGGACGAGGCGTGGCTGGTCGTCATTGGCCTGGCCTTACGCACCATAGCCTCATTTATTTATGCCGCATTGGCCTTTCCGGTCGCCGGCGCTTTTGGCTCTTTGATATTTGCCGTGGGCATGGGCTTGATGATGCCTCCGTTGCAATCATTGTCGACCAACACCGTCGCTGACGAGTTGCGCGGAGGGGTATTGGGCGTGTACCAATCCACCATCAGCTTGTCTACCATTGTGAGCACGGCTATCGGCGGTGTTATCTTCGCCCTTGATCCCACTGCCCCTTTCTGGGTTGGTGCAGTGCTGTCGCTGTTCGTCTTTGTACCTTCCTTGATGTTGGTGCGGCAGACCGGCGCGCAGGTGCATCGCGCCTCGGTCCCCGTTACGCCTTTGGAGTAGCGTTGGCTGTGCAGGACAAATGCGCGTTTTTGTAACCGGTGCCGCCACTGAATTGGGCCGTGAAGTCGTCAGGCAGTTGATCGACCGCGGCCACCATGTCACAGGGATGATCCGCCGGCGATCTGAAGCAGCGGTAGTCAACAGCGATGGCGGCCACCCTCTGCTGGCTGACCCGGCAAACCCTGTTGAGATAGAGCGGGCATTGCATATCGCAGAGGCGGATGTGGTTCTCAACCTTGCGCCCCAGAAGTCGAACACCCTCTTACACGACGGACACGGCTGGCGGCGACTGGACGAAACATTGCCGGTGCAAACGGCCGCGCTCTTGCAAGCGGCCAATGCTAGCGACGTTCAGTTTCTGCTTCATGGCAGCTACGCTTTCCTTTATGGTTCGCGACAGGATGGCCATGACGATCTGGCCACCGAAGCCACACCATTACGAAGCCCGGCAAAAGA
>JAACFF010000639.1 GCA_009937635.1 Chloroflexota bacterium | reverse complement strand
TCAAAATGGGACTATTAGCAGGCATGGCCAAGACCGCTGTTGTAGCCGGCACAGCTCAAGCCACCCGCAATACTGTAAATCGCCGGCAGGCCGAGAGGAATGTCAGAGCATATTCGGAAGCCCAGCAACAGGTCCAAGGACAACAGGTCGTGTACGCCCAACCACAACAGGCGGCACCCAAGCCACAAGAAGATCCGATCGCCCAACTTGAGCGCCTCGGCGCGCTGAGGGACCAAGGTGTCCTCACCGAAGAGGAGTTTGCGGCCCAAAAGGCGAAGATTCTCGGCACCTAAGGGGAAGCTCTGCTCCCCGATTTGTGCAGATCAGCAGGTCACTTGAAACAGACCTCGATGTGCGAAGATGTGCTGGATTCAGACCCGCTGGTCTTGCCTCTTCGCTACTTGTTAGCAAGGAGAAAGTCTTATGTGTTGCTTCTTTACGATACTTGTTTTCTTGGGTCCCCGCATCGCTGGCCCCATTTGGTGGATTGTCCAGCCTGTTCGGTGGCAATCAGCTTTCAGCGACTTCCTCACCGGCGGTAATCTGTGGTGGATCTGGCCGGTACTGGGCATTATCTTTCTGCCCTGGACAACCATCATGTACGTCATTGTGGCGCCTGGCGGCGTCGAGGTCTGGGATTGGCTATGGCTCGGCTTGATGTTGGTGTTCGATATTCTGTGGTACACGGGTGGCGCCGCCCGCAAACGTGTTCCCGGCTATGAGGGATACTAGCGGCGTCGACGAACGCCTCAGTGATGGGCATCGTTCAGAGCTGAGGCGTTGCTAAACGAAACAAGTAGAGAATCAGTCAAGGCTGGGTATTGTGTTCCAGATTCAGGCTAGCCGGACATTAGAGGCTGACTCGTATAACCGCCTGTCCGAAATGTCCTGACATCACATCGTCTATATTGAAACAAGGAGAGAATATGTCCGAGCTAATCGTACTAGCTTTCGAAACGGAAACCACCGCCGATGAGGCGCTCGATACCATAAAGCGTCTGCAAAAGCAGGAGTTGATCACGCTCGAGGATGCGGCCGTGGTGGTTCGTCCCATGGATGGCAAGCCCAAGGTCAAGCAAGCGCAAAGCCTGGTCGGGGCCGGTGCGTTGGGCGGCGCCTTCTGGGGCATGCTGATTGGATTGCTGTTTTTCGCACCCTGGCTCGGCCTGGTTGCCGGCGCCATTGGCGGCGCCATTGGTGGCAAGCTTACAGATATCGGTATCGACGACAAGTTCATCAAGGAGGTTGCTGACACCATCGAACCGGGTCATTCAGCCCTATTCTTGCTTGTGGCTAAGGTTACGCGCGACAAGGTGTTGCCGGAACTGGAGCCGTACAATGCCACCGTGTTACAGACCTCGCTGTCTGAGGAGGATGAAGCCAAATTGCGCGAATCGTTCAGCGCTCATGATGTCGAGTAAGACTGGTATTTCCAGCTCTGGCTTGGCGGTCGGCCGTATGAATGTGCCGGTCGACCGCCAAGCAGTCATTTGATACTGGGCTAGTCGATCGAAGGTTCTCTATGACGACGATACTAAAACACTGGACAGGCTATGGGCAGCTTCTTAAGGGCTTGATGTCAGCAACTCCATCAACAAGAGATAGCGTCGACCAATAACGGGAGGCAGTCATGTCTCAGAGCAATCTCTCATTTTCACTAAGATTTGTATTGGGCCTGGCCGCTTTTGGTCTGACTCTGTACTTCATGAACCTGGCATCTACATTCATCGTTGAGATCCTCTTGGCCTGGACGATTGTACTCAGCGCCAGTCCGCTGTTCTACTGGCTTCGGTTGAAAAGAGTGCCAGGAGGTCTGTCGTTTGTCATTACCTTGTTAGCTATTGTCGCCGTCTTTGGCTTCTTGGTGTTCGTGCTTATCGTCGCCGCCGATCAGCTGGGTGAACTGCTGGGCACCTATACGGAGGAGATAGAAGCCATCAAGGCATCGGTGCGGGACTTCCTTGCCGGCCTGGGCTTCTCCCAGAGCGATGCGCAGGGTGTCGCCGAGACGATGGATCCCGGCAGCGTTTTGGACTTCTATGCCGGATTGATAGCCGGTGCGGCCGAGACTTTGGGTGGCGCGATCTTCATCTTTATGGTCATCATCTTTAGCCTTCTCGAGGCTTTCAATATGCCGGGCAAGATCGCGGCCGAGTTGGAAGAAGGCAACGAATACGTGCGGCGCATGACCGACTTCGGGAATGATCTGCGCAGTTACGTCTCTATCACGACCTGGGTTGGCCTGGTTGTTGGGATCGTCGACACGATCTTCTTCATCATTATGGGCATCCCACTCCCGCTTCTGTGGGGCCTTCTTTCTTTCCTTCTGAGTTACATTCCCATATTGGGCTTCTGGCTGGCGGCCATTCCACCAACCATCATTGCCTGGCTGGAATATGGTCCTGGAACAGCCGTAGTTGTCTTCCTGGGCATCGTGCTTATCAATGCCTTTTTCGATGAGGTTGTTAAGCCGAAGTTCTACGGCGAAGGACTAGACCTGGCCCCAGTCATGGTCATTCTATCCTTGACGATTTGGACGGCCATTCTTGGACCGTTTGGCGCCATCTTAGCAGTGCCGGTCACAAT
>JAACFF010000638.1 GCA_009937635.1 Chloroflexota bacterium | reverse complement strand
AGTCTGGCTGAAGTAATACCATCCGACGATCTTCAAGCGAGTCTTCATCTCCACACTTCTGGTTCCGATAGCGGAAAGACCGGGGACGGTTCAGTAACATTCCATGGGCAAGGGGGTGGCGATGAAAGCGCCAAGAATGATCTCCTGCGCTACTTTCGACTTATCGCGGATGGCTTGACGGAATTTCTTCAGGGAGACCAGGTGCCGCTTGTGTTGGCGGGAGTCGAATATTTGCTTCCGATCTATAAAGAGGCCAACACGTATCCGAACCTGATCGATATGGTCATCAAGGGGAATCCTGATTTGCTGAGCGCGGACGATTTGCACAAAAGCGCCTGGGATATTCTTGGACCTCTCTTCCAGGCAGCGCATGAAGAGGCTGTCACCCATTACCAACAACTAGCCGGCCAGGCAAGCGAACGAGTCGCAGACACATTGGAAAAGATCCTCCCAGCCGCTTATCACGGCCAGGTTGAAACGTTGTTCGTCTCCGCCGGAATGCAGCAATGGGGTGTCTTTAATCCAGTTACAAATGAGATTGAATTACATGATCAAATGGAGTCTGGCGACGAGCCCCTGCTGGACTTGGCGGCTGTTCAGAGCTACTTGAAAGGTGGAATAGTCTACTCCGTGGAACCAGAAAAAGTGCCAGGTGGGACAAATGCCGCTGCTGTGCTTCGTTATTGATCAAGCGTCATTACTCATCCTGGGAACTGCACGCTTTACCACGGCGAATCACATGCGCTTCTGCGCGGCGGTGGTTGAAACCCGAGGAACCAAATTACATTGCGATACGATAAGCGATCCTTGTTCTAAATAGCCAGAGGAGTGAAAGAATTGGACAAAACAAATTTTCCTATTGAGTTTATTAATGAAATTGATGAAGTGAAGATAAGTGAGGACTAATTCTACACCCTAGCTGTAGATCGGCTTAGTAAATTGGCAGAAGGTCACAACGATATTTCGGGCGGGGTCGTTAATTTGAAGCAGCCTGCCCAAGGACATCAGACATCGTATATATACGAAACAACAATTGCTGAAATTGCACGCAGACTGGCTGCCAAAGATAGGTCAGCCTTGGCTGTGCGAGAAATACTGCAAAGTCAAGCAGAGAAGAATGTACTTGAGGACTTTAGAAACGTTTAGCAACGCATGAGGCAGCGCAATCATTCGATGCACCCGACCACAAGGAGCGGCGGGTGGTCTCGTGCTTAGAATGCAACTGAGAGCCATCTAAATAAACATATTAATCATTCAAGTAACCTTTTGAGGTATTCTTTGTACAGTCTGTTACACTTACGACTTGGATCCAAGTGTAATTTTCGGCTTCTGCATCGCCAAAAGTAGAGATAAATCCATAACTTATTTACCACATAAGTGTTCTATCATAGTGAAACCCATCATCGTCTTTAAGACCGTTTCTCCGATATTCGTCTGTCATTTCATTTAGTGAAAGGAGATTAAAATGAAACTTGACATAATTGGTAAATGGGCTTTTATTATTGGTCTGGTTATTGCCGTGCTCGCCGGGCTTTTCTATCAACCCGCCTGGGCGATCTGGGTGCTGGCGATCCTGGGCGTGATTGTCGGCCTTCTCAATGTCACCGGCGAAGATACGCGAGGCTTTTTGTTGGCTGCGATTGCGTTAACTCTTTCCGCGACGGCGCTAAATACTATACCCGGCTTGGGGACGGCTTTTTCATTAGTTCTGCCGTTTGTGGTAGCCTTTGTCGCTGGTGCGACGATCGTGATCGCATTGAAAGAACTGTTCGTGACCGCCCGGTAATAATCCTCACTAACAACCCAAAAATGCAAAAGCAGGCAGATAGCTGCCTGCTTTTGTTGTAAGGTCATCAGGGAGGATACACCCCCCTTTGGGGTTGACAAAATTTACAGAAAAAACGATGCAATAACATCCATATGATGCCCAATAATTGTTTGTATAATATGTCAAAGTGGAGATATTAATTTAGAATTTTACTGATCAACCCGTTGCGTAGACGAAAAAACTAGCAGGAATTAGACATGACCGAACCCCGAACCCGAAAGGAACGGAGAGAGTTCCTAACCGAAAGAGCCATTAGATTCTTTGATTGCTTCGGCGAGGAACTGGAATCGATAAGCCAGCTTCTCAAAATCAGGCTCGATCAATTGGCTTCGGCTTACACAGTAGAAAACAAGCTCCCTCGTAAAGCTGTTGTCGTGCAATCCAGGGTCAAGTCATTGGCGAGTTTTCTAAGGAAGCTGGAGAAGACTGATTGGCCCATGTTTGGCTATCCAACCGAAGTTATCACGGACCTGATTGGCGCTAGAGTGATTTGCTGGTTTGTTGATGATTGCTACGGAATACTCGACTACATCCAGGCTACCACACAGTTCCGCATCCAGCCGCGGTCTCTGGAAGACTTCATCATAGATCCGAAGCGCACCGGATATAGAGCGATACACCTTCTAGCAGATGTTTCTTATGATCGTGTGAAGACCTACAGAGAGCGACGCACTGTCGTCGAGGATAGAATGATCTGTGAAATCCAGATTCGAACGAAACTTCAAAACGCCTGGGCGGAATTCACGCACGAAGTGCAC
>JAACFF010000211.1 GCA_009937635.1 Chloroflexota bacterium | reverse complement strand
ATTGTGTTGGGTGGGGTAAACTTGCAAAGAGAGCGATGCACGAAAATTTTAAGAAAGTTTGTGTGGCTATAATCCATCAGGCATGGTACTATAGTACCCCCTTGATCAGTGTACTGATAGTTTACAATGTAGTCTCAAGGAAGGAGGGGCGAATGGCGGCACAAGCCCAAATGGAAAAAAAGGTTGATGCGTTGAAATTGGGATTTAGGGGCTTCGAAGAAGCCGCGCATTCCATATTTGATGAAGCACAAAGGGCAGCAGCGTTGATACCCAGCAGCGAATTTGAAGAGGTTTTTGAAACCGCACCCGTGATGGCATTTCATCACCGATTTGTACAGTCGGTGCTAACCTGGGTGTGGTATGAAATACATGAGAATGAAGTGCCGTTGGAGAATTTGCCACTTCCTCTCGGTACATTTTTTCAAAAGTATGAAAAAATGTTCGCAGCGTACTGGATGTAGCATTTTCGCGTTCCATCTCATCGGAAAGCAAAGGGTGATAGATATTTCATAGCTTCGCCCAGTTCAGGTAGTTCGTCCACGATAGGCAAACTCAAGCTGGCTGCTAGTTTCACTTAAGCTCCTTACTTGTACCCCTACGGATGATAACAAGGCTGCGGAGGACGAGATGGTCGATGTCCTCTGCCGCCTCAGTACACTTTTCACACTCGAAGTAGATGGCACCCTCATTTTCCCATTTTACGATAACCCCACCGCACTTGGGATGTTTAAAGGCAGTCTCCGTTTTGCTAAAGTTTATCATCGGATTTGGAAAAATGGGTGAATTTGATTTGGAAAGTGGAGTAAGTGCCCATGAGGTGCGCCAGTGATCGATAATTTGAATCTAAAAAGCGCACCCCTCTAGGTTTCCCATTCCTATCGCAATACACTGAAGACAAGATGCATGCCATTTTGTGCGGAGAGGGCGGGATTCGAACCCGCGACCCCTTGCGGAGTACACGATTTCCAATCGTGCGCACTAGACCAACTATGCGACCTCTCCAATTGGAACAAAATTATAACAATTGCGCCTTGCTTTGCCAAAAGAGTATGGCAGAATAGCCAAGAGGAAGAAGTGTTGACGACAAAGCCTGACCGATTTTGCCCATAGACGCTAGATATTTTTCATTCATTGTGTCAGTGATAGATCCTGGGGAACCTGGAGTCAAAATTGAGAGTCGTTCGAAGCTGTCCGGGCGAGCAATAGGGTGGCAGCGATGGTTATTAGGGGCAATAATGCTGTTAATCGCAATGCTGATGTCAGACCAATATTATCGGCCACCAATCCAACCGCAAGAGAACCCAAGGATCCACTAAAGAACATAAAACCAAGTGCTAATCCTGAAGCCATTGCCCTTTGCCCTGGGAGCAGTCCCTGGACCATCAATACGAGAATGCTATGAGGCATCCCTACGAAAAACCCTGCCGCCAGAAGCAAAACAAATCGAGCGATGCCACCGGCCGGGATATACAGAAAAATTGGAATCATTGACGCTCCCGCAGCCAACAATATCACAATTGGGCCGTTCCAGCGATCGGCTAAAGTACCGCCGATAACGCCGCCCACGGCCGATCCTAACATGAATAGTCCTGATAGTATGCCAACGTATGCGGGGCTGTAGCCGATTTCCGTAAAAAGCTTTGGAGCAAAGTTAATGGCGGCCATACTCACGGTGCTGGCGCAAAGAAATATAATACTTAATAGGATGACACGCCGATAAAAGCTTGATGGCCGAAGCTGTTTCGAGGGTACTTCCCTACTAACACGCTTAGGATGGGCCTGATTTTGCGGTTTGTTGACTAGCCATTTCCAGGCGCCTACGAAGCCGGCTACGGCCACGGCAGGCAATACAAGGTAGCCGGGGCGCCCAAAACTTGCCAGAAGAAATCCTGCCATCACGGGACCAGCAAACAGGCCAATTTGCCCTGACATAAAGAAAATAGAGGTTGCTTGCGTACGGTGAAGGTGGCTGGCTTCGCTGGCAACCATGGTGCCTGTCGGATGGAACGCTCCAGAACCTAAACCAGCTATTGTTAGAGCTACCAGAGCTGGCCAGGGAGGGGCAATAGCGGCAAGGGAATAGAAAAAAATCATCCACCCTATTCCACCAATTACAAGCCAGCGCGGACCGAAGCGATCAGCTAGCCGGCCAAAAAAGGGCTGAGCTAAGGCATTGCCGATGTTATATAACAACAGCACTATCGCTACTTGGGTATTGCTAAGACCTATGCTGACGGCAAGTATCGCTACTAACAAGGAGCGGCTGCTATTAAGTACGTCAACAAAGAAGTGGGTTATTGAAACAGCCTGATAATCTTTTTGCTGTAAAAAGTCGACTGGTGCAGTCGTCATACGGATTGCGATTCCTTTACTTATCTCTCCATCATCGGGAAGCAAGCATAGCATAGCGAATTGTATGGAATACTTCAAACTGGAACATTACAATGTGTGCCCCGGGGCAGACGCTGATCTTAAAATCCCAGTTATTTGATGTGTGCAAGTTCCAAAACTTCTTCGCTGAAGCTACGAACTAGAGAAAACTTTGGGTTTTGTTGGATAGGCAAGCTTCGAGTCAATTGCTCGAATCTGGGAGATGGAAGGGTATACCGGCAGTTTTTTATTGGAGGCGCTTTTGGAAAAAAGGACCATTTGCAAAAAATGGTCCTTTGGCAACCTGATCCTTACGGCCGTTCGCCGATCTTGACGTTGATGGTTTGAATCTCGCCACCGCGAAGGATCTTCATTGGCACTTTCTGACCAACATAGTCGCCAGCCAGGTGAGCTAGAAGGTCATTGTGAGATCGAACCATTTTCGTACCAATGCCGACAATGGTATCGCCAAGCGTCAAACCACCGCTCTCTGCCGGGCTATCCGTTTCTACAGCGACGACCAACAAGCCCTTCTTTTGACCGAGCTCTTCGCGAACGGTGCGTGGTAAACTCACACGTTGCGTACTTACGCCCAAGTATCCACGACGAATACGGCCGTGTGTTAAGAGAGCCTGCGTAACGCGTTTTAGGCTACTTACGGGTACGGCGATGCTGACGCCAGGCAAAAGTGCGGATGAATTCATGCCCAGGAGCTTTGCTTCGACGTCAACAAGGGGACCGCCGGAGAATCCCGGATACATTAGTACGTCGGTTTGTAGATATCGATCGATTAAGCCTCCCTGATGCGTACGCCAGGGATTGCCTAGAGCACTGATAATGCCCAATGTGGACTGAATACTTTCACCTGGACGGCCTAATGCAAGAGTAAGTTGACCCACCGCCTGATTCTCTTCTCCGGCTTTTTGTAAGGGTACTAGTCCATCCGTTTCAGCACGAAGAAGGGCTATGTCAGCGGTACGATCACGGCCGATTAATTGGGCGGCAACGGAACGTCTGTCCGGCAAGCCAATACGAACCCCTTCATCGCGGCGAACAACGTGGCTGGCGGTCAGGATTAGGCCATCATCTGACCAAACTATACCTGTAGCTGGCAGCCTTCTCCGGCCCTCGACGCGTACTACTGCCCGGCTCGCTGCAGACACCGTCTCCGCCAGCCCCGTGGATATATTCAAGATATTCTCGCTCACTGTTAACTCCTTTTTATTTTTGATAACTGCTAGTTTGCGGGCATCTCTGCAGCCAGCAATATAGTCTATTGTAGAAGCTCAACTGATTCTAAGTGACAATGAACATCTCTGTATCGCCATTTTGGCGGGGGGGTACCCGGTAATATGGGTAGGCAGAGAAGAGATTAAAGGGCAATTAAGCCCAAACGCGTGGCACGGACTACTGCTTCCGTCCGGCTCTGGGCATTCATCTTACCCAGTATGGCATTTACATGATACTTGACAGTGTGCGGGCTGATTTCCAGTTGTTGGGCGATGGATTTGTTGGTTAGCCCTTCAGCCATCAGGTGCAGGACCTCGATTTCCCGAGTCGTGGGCATTTCGGTCAGTTTTTCGGCCTGATTTGGAGGAGATGGTAAGAAGAAAGCGGCCAAATCGGGATCAACGACAAGCAATCCTTGAGCTGCGGCAAGCGCTGAGGCTGCGAGTGAGCCTGCAGACACATCGCGACTAATAATCGCGCTTGCACCCGCCGACCAAGCGTCTTGTGCCTGCAACGGATCAGTTATTAGAACTAATACTGGTTTGTCAAGTTCTTGGAAATCCACTGTCGCCATATCGGCCGATTCCCACCCAAAATCCCAGATTACTAAATTGATCTCTGATTCTTCCAGTATGGCTGGATCCGATAGCAATGTGACGGGGCTCGTCTGTCCGACAACCTGGCAGTCCGGATAATTGTCGAAGAGGGATGCTAGAGCAGCCCTCACCAGTGGATCTCCGGCTACGATCAGGAGTTGGAGTTCCTGTTTCATGCTTACAGCGTAATGCGTTTGTCTTAATAATGAGTTAGATCAGCTTTTAGATAAGCTGATCCGATAAGACATTTCAGCGAAATCGAATTCTCCGACCCTTATGGCATACATACCATTTGCCAATATGCTGTAGTTCTCTAATGTCTCTTGTTCACCACTTCCAGTATTGTCAATAGTGAGTAGCCTAGTTCCGTCCGAACCATATAGTTCAAGATAGGGATCTGTCTCGCCAATCGGAGTTACAGTCATGTTGATGTTGTCGCCATCAGATGCGGGGAAGAACCAGAAATGATCGTTGTCCACTTTTAAACTATCATTTCTTGGTGAATTATCGTCCAGAGTGCCCTTGAATGTGAAATTGTATGATTCATCATCGAGGATCATCACAGCATAGGTAGTCTGATTGTCGGGCTCAGTTGAGATGTAAAGCTGATACGGACCCGGTTCAGTCAAACTGAGATTGGTAATGGTTTCGACCCCTCCGGCGGGCGCTCGATCCTGCCTATCAATGATCGCGACCCCATTATCATCTAAAACGGAAAGGACAATGTTGACCGAAGTTGCTGGCGCCACGGTTACCGTAATAGCATTACTACTGTCAATGTTCATGGTCCAGTTGTCAATCACCTCAGAATTTAAGGTGGCAATGGCTAAATCCTCAAAATCCAACTGGCCTTTATCATTTATTTCCCGATCGGATGGTGTGGCCGAAGATTGGGGCGTGGCTGAAGCCGTTCCTTCGACCGGCGTCCCGGTTACAGTAGATGTGGCTGTTATGGTGACTGCGGTATTCGTGGCAATGGCCGTTTCGGTCATTTGCGGGGGTGTTGGGGATGGACTTGGTAAAGGACTGGGAGTCGTAGCCGGTGGCGCAACGCTGGTTTCAGTTGCTGCTAAGGGCGCAATGGTTACGGTTGGCACCGATTCGATCGTAGCTGTTTGCAATATGCCTGGTATTTCGCCAGTGGATGAAGGCATTGGAGTCACGGATGCATCGGGTATGCCGGTCGGTCCCGACGCAATTTCCAGTGGTGCCGTCGTAATTCGGGCAAGTGGGTGAGGGTCGACGATGCGATTGACAGATAAGTACCATACCTCTTGGGTGGATGCAGATTTTCCGCAGCCGACCGGACCCTTGTAACGAAGCCAGCGACCTTCCGCAGTGAGTTGTTGCCCCTGAGGGAGTAATGTGCGTAGCTGGGCGTCATGGCCCGTTGCGTTTGCCAGCAGGTCGTCCCCTACAATACCCCACGTGGCTGGTGAAGGATGCGGATCACGCCTGCAAACGAGCTGAGGAAGATTTTGGTATTGGCCTGTCAACTGGAGTGTAGTGCCCTCGAATAGTTCTGGGTTAGCCGCAAGATGGGTGAGCGATATGGCGATGGGATCTGCAGAGGATGCGCGTGGCGTAGCGGCTACAACAGCAAAAGGTGTTGGCGTTTGCGGAGAATCAGTACCATTCTGTTGGCAACTGACAATTGTCAGCAAGAGAATCAGAATGAGAGAATAGCGTGACCTTGCCATTAGTTTGCCTTACCTAACCTGGATTAACGTGTTCCTTTCTGCCAGGCTAAGCTATTATACCTCTAGATTCGGAAATTCTGGACAGAAGGATGGCATCCTTGCATGATTTATCATGATTCCGTGTACGAAAAAACTCAGATCAGCGAACCCGTACTGGTAGACTTGATGGCTGCGGACGCTATGCAACGTCTGCATGGCGTGTTACAACATGGCATAAGTGGTCTGATCGGTATCACGAGCCCGATAACACGCTTTGAGCATTCCGTTGGGGTCATGATTCTTGTTCGCAGGTTGGGCGGACCTCTTACTGAACAGATTGCGGCTCTCTTACATGATGTGAGCCATACCGCCTTCAGCCATGTGATTGATTATGTGTTTGATAATCATGATGGGCAGAGCTACCATGACGACCAAAAGGCAACCTATCTAGCCGAAAGCGATATACCAACTATTCTATTCCGTTACGGATATGATTGGCGTGATTTCCTGGATGAAGCGAAATTTCCGATATTGGAACAACCTGCGCCGCGCCTCTGCTGCGATCGGCTGGATTATTTCTTGAGGGATTGTCATGATCTAGGGCTGGCAACACATGATGATCTTGGCAAGGCCGTAAGCCATTTGGTTGTCAGTGGAAATCGTGTTGCCGCGAACAGTCTGGATGTGGCTCAATGGCTGGCGTATACTTTTATCGCCGCCGACGATGCCAGTTGGGCGAATTTTCGCGAAGTTGGCCTTTACGAAGTAACAGCTCGGGCCATTCGCCGTGGACTGGAAATTGGGGCGATTTCTGATGCGGATATTTGGGGCACGGATGAACCACTGTGGACCAAGCTGCGGGAACAACCCGACGAAAGGCTGCAATCCTGGCTGCGGTTGGTATCGGCCGACACAGGTTTTGTGTGGGATGAGGAAAATCCGACTTTTCGGGTAAGCACTAAGATACGAACTATTGATCCGGATGTGCTCATTGACGGAACCATGATTCCTCTGTCAAAACTCGATCCGTCTTTTGCGGAATATCGCCAAGCGTACGTGCAACGAAAAAGAGGAAAATGGCCTATGCGAGTTGTTGCACATTATGCCTAAGTTGCCTTTCAATTAGGACGAGCCAGTAGGACGTTTGCTGCTGAATTGGGCTACTCATACTGGCTGAGATCAAGCTGTCAAGCTTCATTGGGGATGGTGGGAATTGTATGTTTTGGAAAGAGAGAAAGGGTCGCCAGGCATATCTTGGCTAAGGTGCAGTTGTTGAATAGAAATGCCTGGCGAGTGAAAATAATCGTATCTAACAGCGTGGTAGATTAACCTTTTCTACCACCACTGCCTCTCCCAGTAGATGTACCATTCTGATCGTTGACAATGTCGTCGTCGCTACTATTTTGACCATTTTCGTTGCCATTCTGAACGTTACTACTGTCATTGTTGTTGGCATTACACCCAGAGGAGTTCTTGCAGCTGCTATCTCCGGGATCAGTGGGATCGCCAGGACCAGCTTCTTGAGGGTCATCATTTCCAGAGCCGCCTGACTCACTCGGTCCCGGGCGATTACCATCGCTATCCCCGGGATCATTGGGATCATCGGGACCAGGTCCTTGAGGATCATCATTTCCAGGGCCGCTCGGATCTCCTGAACCTGGGCTATTGCCATCGCCATCGCCGGGATCATGGGAATTGTCAGGACCAGGTCCCAGAGGATCGTCATTACCAGATCCTCTTGGCTCACTTAGCTCTGATCCGTTACCATCACTATTTCCGGGACCGATGGAATCGGTAGAACCAGGCACCTGAGAATCATCGATACCAGGTCTGCTTGGTTGCCCTGGGTGCGGGCCATTGCTGCCACCGACATTGGATCCATCAGAACCGCCAGGATCAGGTTCTCGGGGTTCATCAATGCCAGGCCCGTTTGGTTCTCCCGGTCCTGGGCCATCACCAGGACTTTCGGGATTGCGGGAACCAGGACCTTGAGGTTCTTTGTGCTCAAGGCTGGCTGGCTCGTCACGGCGCGGACCTAGGCGGTCACCCATTCCTTCACCCTTACAATCGTTACCATCCTCGCATGAACCCTCATCAGAATCAAAAGGTCCAGATGGTCCAGGTCCAAAACCGCCAAGACCTGGACCTGTGGGTTCACCATTCCCAGCCCCGTTGGGTCCGTTGGGTTGGTTATATTGACTCCCTGAGGGATCGTTTTCGCCATATGTGTGTCTGATTAAATCGCTTTGTCGCCGGCGGAAGGCCTGGGGATCCTGTAGAGCTATGGCAATGACCTCACGTATTTGAGCCAGATACCCGCTTTGCCATGCCAAAACTTCATAGACCGCACCGGTAGCGCCGGCTAGTGCCTCTTCCGTTTTTCGTTCCTGGTTCTCAATTATTTCTTCAGCTTGAACTAACAGGTCTAGCATGGCTGTTTCTGGCGCTTGAACCATCAAATGCAACGCATTCTGCCAGTGGAATTGCAGTTGATCCTGTACAAATTGATTTGGAACCTCCCCGGCTTGAGCAACTTGTGCAATTTCTTCAGCTCGTTCCTGGGCGAAAGCAAGGTGTAGAGCAGCTTTAGCAGATGGATTTCCTGTAAAAGCCAAACGAGCTTCTTCAATTGTAAGCTTGAGGGGGTAGAGGGGTGAATTGGGTAGACTGGAGTTGGAAAGCGCGGCCGTTACTCCGACTGCACCAAAGATCATGCTGAAAATCAACGCTACTATTATTAAGGCACCCATAGGTCTCAGCTTTTTTTGATGTAAAATTGTTGGTTTTATAGGAACGTGCTGGGTGATCCACTTCTTTATACGTATTCGGGCGGCGGGAGATACGGCTACAGGTTGCATGTTCCCCAAATGAGTCAAGAAGATGTCCCGATCGGCTGCCAAGGTGGCATCGTCCGGGAAGACAACGGGTTGAAGCGTTTCAAAGAGAGCGGCCGTCTCTAATAACGGCCGTAACGTACCTGATTCTTGCGAATACTCAGACAGGATTTCAGCTAGCGGTGCGTGATCCAACTGCTTGGTTATAGCTTTGTCCAGGAGCGCTGTCAGGTTGCCGGTCATACTGGCACTTTCTCCTTAGCTGGGAGTAACTCGCGTTGCAGAGCAGCCAGGGCTCGATGTTGTAGCGATTTCACGGCACCGACCGGTTTGTTCATCACGTGTGCCACCTCCATGTTGGAAAAACCAGCCAGAAATTTTAGACTGATCACCTGTCGTTGATCCGGTGTAAGGTGATTTAGCGCCTGGCGGACTTTAGCTACTGCCAATCGATCTTCGGCTTCGCTGACCGGGTCCGCGTCATCATCCGCAACATGTTCGTAGAGGGGCAAATGCTGGCGATGTTGCTGGCGCCGGTAATGATCGACGACGATATTGTGGGCTGTGCGATATAGCCAGGCTCTCGTATCCTGGCGCGGACCATTTCCTTTTTGAACAGCTTGCAACAAGCGGTGAAAAACTTCGGAAGTCAAATCGCGGGCTGTCTCCAAATCGCTCACCTGCCGGTAGATATAGCGGTAGATGGGCGGATAAAATTCATCGTAAATGGCGGCTAGGGCGCTGCCGTCAAACGAATCCGGCTGCTTTGAAGGCTTTTTATGGTTGCTATTTGCCATATCGTTCCCTGCACCCATTAAGACGTACAAGGTAGCAATTAGATACGGCTTCATTTTAGCAGTTAGTTATGAAGAAGATATGTAGCTGGATAAGGGTCAAAGTGTCCCCTACTTGACAACAAGTGATTTGATGGTATACTATTCGTAAACTAGTTTGAATAACAAACTAGTTTACGTATTAGAAATTGGGTATAGGGTTTACGTCCTAGATGTCCACAAGAGAGCAAACTATGTCACAAGATAAACAATTCAAAGAACTCAGTCGTAAAGCATATTTGTCCTACCATCAAGATGGGCTGATAGATATTCTGATTGGCCTAGGCATCCTGGGTTTTGGATTGATGATGCTGACCGGTTCAATCGTATTCAATATGATGGCCTGGATGCCAATCATCTTTTATGTGCCGCTCAAGAATCGTATTACTGTGCCACGTTTTGGCTATGTCCAGTTTTCCAGCGAGCGTGTCAGGAAGCAGCGCCTATTGGCAGTGTTGCTCCTTGGATTGCTGACCTTGAGCCTGGCGGTTGGTCTTTATGTTATGAACGTATCGGGTAATATGCCACTTCAATTAAGGGCCATGGTGGGCAAGGATGGCATGTTGCTGTTAGGTGGCTTGTTTGCCATTATGCTGGTAGCGGCGGGATTAATGACAAGGCTTGATCGACTCTTTATCTACGCGGCCTTGACGGTCCTTATTGTTCCCGGTGGGTCCTTGTTGGGGATCGAGCCTCCCTATCGAGTCATCTTCTTAGGAACTCTGATCCTGACAATTGGAATTGTGTATCTGACCCGTTTCGTGCGCAGATATCCAATGGAGCCAGAAGAATCATCATGAGTTTAGATGGTGAGATCAGCAAGGATCGTCTACAGCCTATCGCCGATATAGACCGTACGATTCATGCTCCA
>JAACFF010000637.1 GCA_009937635.1 Chloroflexota bacterium | reverse complement strand
CTTGATAAAGGATAAGATTCTGTCACCATGGGATGATGACATTCGACACCTGGCCACATTTCCCAACGTTTATTGCAAGGTATCTGGTTTGATCACGGAAGCGGATTGGCAAGCATGGACGCCGGCCGATTTTCGGCCGTACCTGGACATCGTCTTTGAAGCCTTTACTCCGCAGCGAATCATGTTTGGTTCAGACTGGCCGGTGTGCACCCTGGCGGGTACCTATCAGCAAGTTTATCAACTAATCGACGACACCATTTCCTCCCTCTCAGCAGGTGAACAAGCTGCAATCCTTGGCGAAACGGCCGCACATTTCTATGGAGTTAGTTCCGCATGAAAGCAATATCCCTCAGCGAGCCAAGACACATAAAGGTCATCGACATTCCCGAACCACAGATGGGACCTGAGGACGTTTTAGTTGACATTCGCTTCATAGGTCTTTGCGGAACCGACCTCAACAGTTACCGCGGCCGTTTGGCCTTACTTACCTATCCGCGCATTCCCGGACACGAGGTTAGCGGCGTTATTGTGGCCAAGGGCCAGGCCGTGCCTGATGGTGTCAAAGTAGGCAGTCAGGTCACATTATCCCCTTATTCGACATGTGGGATTTGCCCTGCCTGCCGTAGCGGCCGTCCCAATTGCTGCCAGTTTAACGAAACGTTAGGTGTCCAGCGCGATGGCGCTATGATGGACAAGTTTGCCATCCATTACAGTGAAATTTTCGCCAGCGAGATTCTGACCTTGCAGGAACTGGCTTTGGTTGAACCGCTCAGTGTAGGATACCATGCCGCGAACCGCGGTCGTGTTTCCGAGATCGACACCGTTATGGTCATCGGTTGTGGCACCGTCGGAATAGGAGTTATGGTGGCGGCGGCGCGTAAAGGAGCAACTGTTATCGCCGTCGACGTCGACGATAGCAAACTCGTCAAGGCGCGCGCATTTGGCGCCCAGCACACAATCAATTCCCAAAAACAGGATGTTCTACAGGAAGTAGCCCGGCTGACAAACCATGAAGGTGTAAGCGTAGCCATCGAAGCGGTAGGTCTGCCTGGCACATTTCGCCTGGCAATTGAAGCAGTTTCCTATGCTGGGCGCGTTGTTTATGTGGGCTATGCCAAGGAGCCAGTCACCTACGTCACGACAGATTTCGTGCGTAAAGAATTGGACATCCTTGGCTCTCGTAATGCGCTTCGTGTTTTTCCGGCGGTTATCAAAATGCTGGAGAAACGCGAGCGCCCGTTTGGGGACCTGGTAACTAAGGTCTTCCCCTTTGCTTCTACCGCTCAGGCGCTACAGTCCTGGGACGATAACCCGGCTCGGTTTACAAAGATTCTGGTGGCTTTCAACGGTCACAATTAACCATTCGTGGTATTCTAAAGGTATTCTTCGAAAAGAACATGAACAGGTGCTTTACTGCCGGGTCTATTGAGGCGATTGTCAGGGAACAGCTTGTCGCTCGCCCGAAGGAGAAGTCTTTTATGGCACGATGATTCTTTGGCGGCTACGCCCTGTATGCATCATTTGATGCCAGGGTTCGATAGGTTCATGGCAATTCACTCCAAAATGAACCTTTATGTTGATAATCATTCCTAACGGAGGAGAATATAATGAAAATCTCGCGAATCTTATTGTTGCTTGTAGTAGGCATCCTAATCTTGAGTGCGTGCCAGCCGGCAGAGCCTGAGACCGTTGAGGTCACGCGCGTTGTCACCGAAACCGAAGAGGTTCAGGTTGAGGTTACACGCGTTGTGACTGAAACCATTGTAGAAGAAGGAGAAGAAGTTGAGGTAACCCGCATCGTAGAAGTTGCATCGGAACCGGAGATGGAAGCCCTGCCCTATGAGGGAGTGGAGCTTAATATTTTGACCTTCACCGGCCCGCAGATCGCCGAGCCGCTACAACGGCGCGGCCCTGACTTCGAGGCCATGACAGGGGCCAAGATTAATGTCATTATTGTGCCCTTCAGTGATCTGTACCAGCAGATCCTGACCGACGTGGCCACGGAAACGAATAGCTACGATGGCTGGGTCTTTGCCCCACAGTGGATGGGCGATTTCATCGTACCCGGCTATGTAGAGGATTTGACCAGTTATGTGGCAGCAGATGAAACCATCGAATGGGAGGATGTAGCACCATTCTTCCGCGATTTCTCTGCGACCTACGAAGGCAAGGTCTACACCATCCCCTTAGATGGCGATTTCCATATGGGATACTTTCGCACTGATCTTCTGGCTGATGCCGGCTTGGAAGCTCCCCAAACTTGGGATGATTACCTGGAGATTGCAGCCACTTTCCACGGACAGGATCTTAATGGAGATGGTGATCCAGACTACGGTTCTTGCATCTCTAAGAAACGAGCCGCCCAGGCTTACTGGTTCATCACTTCAGTGGCCGGCTCGATGTTGCAAAGCCAAGGAACAGCGCAGGGCGCCTTCTTCGATACGGAGACGATGGAACCACTGGTAGACAACGAAGCTTTTCGCAAGGCTATGGAAATCTACAAGGAGACTACCCAATATGGCCCGCCGGATGAGCTAAACCTCGATGTCGGCGATACGCGCAGCCTGTTCACGACCGGTCGCTGTGCTCTCTCCATG
>JAACFF010000210.1 GCA_009937635.1 Chloroflexota bacterium | reverse complement strand
CTTTTCATTTAAGGGCTTATAATGCGCTCCAGCATTAGCTGGAGGAGCCACAATCCCAAGGGTAGAGCCAGAGCAGTTATCAGAACTTGTATTACCTCCGGTTCCCAGGGCCATGTGGGGGTTTTCCTAAGTGTGTTCAACTCAATTTCTAGACAGGACATGGCCATATTTAGATCTGTCATACTTGCAAGCTTTCGTTCGTCTACCTGCTGGTGCAATTCGGAAATCATTGACTCAAGACGCTGATTGGCCTCATCCAGTAACCGTTCTTTCTCGGCGACTTGGAGACTGTGGATGCCATGCTGTGGCCAGACGAATGTCGCGATCGCAGCTAAGATAAGCACAATCATCGGAATTAGGACAAGGGGGTCACGCCTATCAATCCAGGGGTTTGCAAGCCACCAACCATAAACGATCATGGCCAGGCTCCCTGCCGTAAGGGCAGCGATTTTGGAAAAGGCGTATAGTGGTTTGACCCGAAGGAGATCAACCTGTGTGTATCTGGAATAGATTAAATTGATCGCCCTCAACTGATGGATTGTATGGTATAAAAACGCGCCAAAAATCCACCAGCATATCAAGTAAACAAACCTCAGGGAATTCGCCGAAAGCGGAAATGGTTTCAGAGCATCAAGCTGATACGGCTTGCTGATTGCCTCCGTCAGAAAAACGAAGATGAGCGCCAATACGCTCGCCAACAGGGTTGGACGCACAGGAAGTGTGGTCAGCTTGTAAGCTAGATGATTGTACTCTCGGCCGCTTGCCTTTAGCACCTGGCGCATTGTTGCCAGTGCCAAACCAGCCCGTTTATCTAGATAATTGATCAGCGCAAGCATAAAAGCTGTCACGCCAGCTAAGTATGCTTGCGCCAAGTCGATGTTGGGGAAAGGTAGGGCGCCTTCAATCCACACAACGAGGGCCTGAATGATAAGCAATCCAGCTCCAATTGCTAGATAGAATGACCAGCTCGGCCAGGATCGATGTTCGATCCAATTGGTAACTCGGTCGATCCAACTGGGCGGATATGGTGGTGCCTTGTCTGGTCTTTGGGAATCCTTTTCGTCTGATGTTAGGCTAGCCATACGTACGATTCCGTACTATCCGTACTAATCTAAAATAATCCTAGATGCCCGTTAGGCTTGATAGCCTATACCCTTAACTATTGGCTCGATGAGTCCGCATAAGGACGACGAAAGCCTCGATCTAATCGCGACGAACCAGTACATTGGCCAGGATGGCCAGACCGACTACCACAATTACGATGGGGAAGGCGATTCCTTCACCGAAGAACCCGGTTGCGCCGATGATTAGGAATAGAACTGACCAGAAATAGTCCCAACCTGTTGGTTTGGGTAGATCGGCAGAAGCCACCCTGATCAACGCACCAATCAGACCAAAGATGCCTGCCCCGAGGAATATCCAACTCCAGGCATTGGCGCCTCCGATTTCCGGCAAGAAACCAAAGTAATCGGCTACGAAAATCAGGCCGGCCCAGATGAAAACCGCCGCCCACCAGAAACTTTCGAGACGCTTGCGTTCTGCCTTATCACGCAGCATTTCCTGTTCAGCCTTCAGTTCCTCCATGGAGAGCTCTTGATCAATTGGTTCTTTTACAACATGCTCTGTCATCACAAATCTCCTTTTAATTTTCACTAGCTTGCAACAAATCATCAGAACTTAACTCGATCTGGTTGACCGAAACGAGTTTCAAATTTAAGTCACGGACTTTGAGTAAGATGCTGTGAAGGGCTGTGTGGTCGACGATAGGGCCTGTCAGAATGGTATCACCCTCGCAATTATGGATGAGCGTCAGACCTTCAAACCACTCCATCCATACAGGGTCCAATTCGCCTTTGATCTTGATCTGGTAAATGAGTTGTTCAGTTTGCTCAGCCATCATCTCTTCCCTTGATAGAGAAGTAAGTGCGCAACTAATAACTGCTTGAAGTATTCTCAGTTTAGCGAAAGACGGGTGATATTGTGATGTCCCAAAAGGGATATTTGGGGGATATTTCTTGTGACATCCAGCTTGTATCATCTTAAAATGTATTATGGCGAACGATGATTCTGGAGAAAATGCTTGTTTTGCGCAGACATTTGCATCCGACCCCCAAGATATTCTAGTAAGGAGGATTACAGATGAATATAGCGATAGTCTATGACAGTATGACCGGTACCACGGCCAAGGCCGCGGAGGCGATGGGCAAATCGATGGAAGAACAAGGTCACCAATGCCAGGTCCAATCACTTTCACAAGCCGACCCGACCAACGTGTCAGAAGCAGACCTCATTTGCGTCGGGACTTGGGTTAAGGGTCTCTTCATCATCAGGCAACATCCCACAGAAGGGACGATAAACTTCATTGAAATGCTGGGAAACTTATCAGGTAAGAACGCCGTAGTATTTTGCACTTATAAGCTGGCTGCGGGATCGTCTCTGCGACAGATGGCAAAAGCGCTAGAGGGCAAAGGGGCGAAGGTGATAGGGCAATTCAAATATCGCGGTCCTGATCCGGATAGCAAGTTCGCTTCATTTGTCACGTCCTTGATTTGATGGGCAAGCCTCCGCTCAGAAGGCGATAGGTAACTGCTGAGGCTCTGGCCCGTCTCCAGGCCGCGGTGGTCGAAGTGGCACGTTGCGGACACCGGCCGTAGCCAGAGAAGGTTGAGTAGTTACGACAACAAGTTTAAAAATGTGCTACTGAATTAAGCCAAATTCCCTTGATCGAGCAATGGCCTGAGCGCGGTTATGGACGTCTAATTTGCTGTAAATATTCTTGACGTGGTTCTTGACAGTACCCACGGTGATATAGAGTTCTTGGGCAATTTCCGCATTGGTAGCGCCGCTGGCAATGAGCCGCATCACTTCTAATTCGCGTTTGCTTAGTGGCTCAATTGTTGGTATGGATTGGTGGAATGCGGGCGTCGGGACGGTAACATCATCATCCGCAGGAAATGCTGCCAGTAATCGACCGGTGTATTCTGTCGCAATGCCTCGCGCTGCAGCTTCATAGAGCAATTTTGCCATCGGTTTGCCTTCGTCCAGGAAAACGCGAAGGTAGCCTTCAGGCTCGGCAAACGCCAGCGCCCGTTCCAGCGTCTGCAGCGCAGCTCCAAGGTTGCTCTCTGCCTGATAGGCCAATGCTTGAAGGAGCCAAATCTCGATGACCTTGCCCATCCAGCCGGCCATTTCGGCCGTTTCCAGGAGCCGTGCCAGCAGATGATGAGCGTTATCCAGGTGTGGACTAGTGGGATCCTCGAGACCTTTGGCAACCAGAACCCGCGCCAGGGTGATATGCGCCAGCTCGTGTAGAAAGTTAATTTCATCATCGATCTGCATCCCGCTCTGTTGCGCCCAGTGAGATGCCTTGGTAAGGCTCTGCGGATGGTCAGGCCATTGGGCGATCCATACTCTAATCTGGCAATCCTCAGCCCAGCGGCGCGCGTACATGTAGCCTTTCATTTTCTGACTAAACTCTTGGGCGCTAATGCAAGCGCTGTTGGCAGAAGACCAGTCACGTTGCGCCAAAGCCACGCGCGCCAGGGTTGCGTAACCTACTATCTGGTCCATAAGAAAGCCGACCTGGGAGCAAAGTTTTATTCCTTCGATAAGGTAATCGTCCGCAGTTTCTAGCCTCCCCCATTCACGATACACACCCCCAAGATAAACCAAAGCGTAGCCAGCAACAGGTAAGCGACGGCTTTCTGACCGTTTGGCCATCCGCAGCGCCTCCTGGCACGAATGATCGGCCTGCATGAGTTGCCCTGCCAATATCTGATTATAAGCCAGGCGGCACATAGCAGATACGGCCACATAGGTATTGCCATAGCTTTGGGCAATGGCTATAGCTTCATTAAAAGCATCGCTTGAGGCTGCGAGGTTGCCGCTAAATCTCTCCGCCCAGCCTATCGCCAGAGCGACTGAGCTGCGCATAAAACTGTCTTTAGATAATTTTTCCAGCGACCCATAGCCCAACTCTTTAACCTGATCTAGCTTTTCACTGTACAAAGCCTGATAAGCTCGGATCGCATAGATATGGCCCATAAGATGCTCGGTTTCTTCCCTGGCCATTAGACTGTAGCCATCATAGGAATGAGCCTGCTCCCTGCTACTCTTTTCCAGCGCCTGCTCAGCATCCTGCAACCGAACCTCGACATCGTTGAATTGGCCACCAGAAAGACGTAAAGCCCAGGCATGATAGACGCAAAGCCACGGCCGTTTACGAACCAGATCGTCAGGCAGGGATTCAATCCAACGCATCAGAGTCGCTAATTGGCTGCGAACAAAGGTCTCCATCGCTATCTCTTCCACCAGATCTGCAGCATCCTTGAATGCCTCCGCAGCCAATGAATGGTTGATGGCTTTGTCCCAGTCCCGCTCGGCCTTGTACCAGTTGCTGGCCCGGCGATGCAGCTCAGGTAACAAATCGGGAAAAGATTGGTCCAGCCGGACCCGCAGTAAGTCCCGAAAGAGATGGTGGTAGCGGTACCAATCCCGCTTCTCGTCCAGGGGAATGATAAACAAGTTGGCCTGCTCGAGCTGCTCAAGGATCCTCTGTGAGTGCTGGTTTGATTCCGATCCTGGCGCACTTTCCCCTTCGCCAATGCCCAGAACGGCGTCACAGAGCGAACCATTCATGCGTTCAAGTATAGAAGTTTGCAGTAGGAAGGCTTCTGTGCCCACCGGTCGCCGGGCGAGCACCTCGTCAACCAGGTAATCGACGACATAGCGATTGCTGCCGGCAAAATCTAACACAAAATCTCGTCGCTCCTGGTCGCCAAGCCCTTGCATCGATAGCGCGACCAGTTGCAATCCAGCAATCCACCCTTCGGTACGTTCTTCCAGTGCTTTAAGATCGGCATGGGAAAGGTTTAGCCCCATAATCCTGTTGAGGAAGGCGGCGGTTTCCTGCAACGTAAAGCGAAGATCTGCGCTGCGGAATTCGTTGATCTGGCTGCCAGCCCGCAAGCGCGAAAGCGACCATGGAAGATCAGCCCTACTACAAATGGCCAGGTGCAAAGGAGGCGGCAAATGATCGAGCAAGAAATAGAGGATATCATGAACCGCCTGGGCATTAATGACGTGATAATCATCGATGACAAGCATATAACAGCAAAAAGTGAGGGCGCCCTCCTCTGCCATGTTGGCAATATCGTTTACTACTGGCGTCAGAACTGCCTTCGTCGATGGCGGTTGTGGCGCACGAAGCAAGGCCATGGCGTTTTCCCCTACACCGGGAATGATTTTCTGTAACGCAGACAACAAATAGCTCAAGAATTGATTTGGATCGTTATCTCCTTCATCTAGTGACAGCCAACCGAATTTTGGGTTTTGGCAAATGCTCTGCGGATCCTCCGCATCCGGAATGCGCATTCGCCACTCAGTTATCAAGGTGGTCTTGCCGAAGCCGGCGGGGGCAGAGATGAGCGTGAGCTTACAATCATCATATAGTCCACGATTAAGTCTCTCAATCAGGCGTGGGCGCAGCACGATATTCGGCCGTAAAGGGGGAACGTATAGTTTCGTTTGCAGTAATGATTCGCTCACAGCAACATTATAGCGGAAAATGGCCACTTGATGGGGAAATCGCCCCTTATTCCTTGTGCTTTGCCGCCCACAACTCACGAGCTTCATTAACCAGAAAAGCAACTTTTTTCTTCCAGGGTGTTTAGCCGGGATATCTGCCCTTTCAACCGCCCCAATACCAACTGGGCATTGAGCCTGGATATGGCGCTCTCTTTTTTGGGCATCGCTTTGTTCAGTATGCCAGAAGCCGGAGCAATTCGATGGTGACAAACGGCCGAACGAAATACGAGGAATGTCATACGCGCTGGGGTACAATCCTGCCCAGTTGAAGCAATAGGAATCATCATGGTACCAAACAGCTTACGCAAGTGGTTCGTCGTACACTTTGTAGCAGACACTATTTTTGCCATTCCCCTGCTTTTCGCTCCGGTCGCTTTCTTAACCCTGCTAGGTTGGGAAACGGTGGATCCTCTGACTACGCGCCTGGTCGGCGCAGCAATGCTAGCCATTGGCGTTGAATCGCTTTTGGGTCGCAATGCCGGTGTGGAGTCCTTTGAAGGGATGCTCAATCTGAAACTCATTTGGTCTGGAGCGGCGAGCCTTGGCATCTTGGTCACTATAGTCACGGTAGGTGGCCCCGCCGTTGGCTGGCTCTTTCTGGCTTTATTCGTCGCTTTTCATCTTCTGTGGCTTTATTATCGCCTGCGCTTGCGCACGGCCGTCAAGGAGAGAACATAGTGAAACAACCGGATTTCGAAAATCTTGCAGAACAGTTTGATCATCCTGATGTGCGCGCTCTTGTTCTAATGGGCAGCTATGCCCGCGGCGACGACGGGCCTTTTAGCGATGTCGACCTCGTTCGCTTTTCGCGGGATGAAGAAACGATCCTTGAAGACCGCGGCAGCCACCTGATCGACGGCCGTTTGATAGTCGTCAGCGATGTCACGCCCAGTCAGGTCGAAGCAGCCTTTACCCAGCCGGAATTGGCCGTCGACGTCATCCAGGGTCTTCGGCTAGGCCGCGCCTTAATAGATAAGGATGGCTTCTTCGTCACCTTGCAGCAAAGGGCCAATTCCTTTAGATGGGATGAAGCGATGCAAGAAAAGGCCAACCGCTGGGCCAGCCGGCAAATGGTAGGGTGGATAGAAGAGGTACACAAAGGATTGGAGGGACTCATAAGGGACGATGTAGGGCGCATGCTGCACGCCAAGTTCGGCTGTACGTGGGGCTTGGCGCGGGTGATGTGCGTACAGCGCGGCGTGTTGTTGAGTGGTGATAATGCTTTGTTCGAGGAAGTGACCCATAGCATGGGCACGGATTCGGGATGGACACAACTGTTACGAGCAGCGTATGGAGTTGATGACGAACCCTCAATGCTGCACCAACAGGTTATAGCCGGGCTATGCCTCTACGGTCTCACCGCCGATTTGCTCAAGGAAGTGTTGCAGGAAGAAGATGCACCGATGGTGATGGAATCAGCAGCTCTGATTAGTGACTCGCTTTCCGCCATCTCTTCACTATCAGGGAGATAATCGACATATCGGGCAGCAGAGACGACCCACTAAATATAAAATAGAGTTCGGATATTCTTTGTCCTATCAGCGTTCATCCGCTCTCGCCCGCTTACTATTTTGGAGAAGAAACACTATGTGCAACGGAGAACCCGCTTTTCTTTTTCTGCTTTTGATCATCCTGCCACTTGCCGCTTGTGCAGATCCGGCCACCAACGAAGAGGCGCTCAACAAGGCCGATCACTCCATCCAGACTCCACCATCCAATTCAGCCACGAGCCCGCCAGCGGCCATTGTCAGACCATTGCAAGCTGTACTACAAGCTTCCTTTGAAATAAACGGAGCCGGCGGCAACGTCGATTCCATCGCCTTCTGGGAAGCGACAGATCCTGCTGACTCGCTACTGTTCGTCACCGCCAAGGAAAACTCTCTGGTGGAGGTCTGGCAGTTTCCATTCGTATCCAATGAGAAACCACCGCTGAAGCATGATACATTTGGCGACAGCCAGGTAAACGGCGTTGCCGTCGATCAAGACGCGGATTTATTATTTGTGTCGGTGTCAAAGCCAGCTAACACGGTCGCCGTTTTTTCATTGCCAACGCTCGAATTCCAACGATCCTTTGTCAACAACCAGATCAGTCTGGGTAAAGAACCGGGCATAGGACTTTACCATCAAGCCGGCGGCGATACGCTGGTCTATGTAACAACCGATGCGGATCAATCGGTTCACGTCTACAAAACGGAGAGTGGGGAGCAAACGAACGCGACGAAATTGGACCACGAACTTGAAATGGTCCTGGCTGACGAGTACCATGACATTATTTATATCCCTGATGAAACAGGCAGCAGAGGCATTCTCGCTTATGATCCCAATTTGGCATCTCTAGAGCGCAACGGCCAGCGCAGTTTTGGCGCCGGACTATTCGAGAAAGATGCTGAGGGCATTATCCTATATACTTGCCAAAACGACGGCGTAGACAATGGGCAGGGCTTCATTGTCGTCGCCGATCAACGAAAACCTGAAACAGATTTCGAATTCTTCGATCGTGAAACCTGGCAGCACCTGGGAACCTTCCGCTTGTCAGGCGTTGGCAATACGGATGGCCTGGGCTCGACCCAGATTGCCCTGCCTGGCTACCCGCTGGGCCTCTTTACGGCCGTCAACGATGACAGTGCAGTGGCCGGAATCGGCTGGGACCAGGTTCTAGATATGATGGACCTAATCTGTCCTTAGAAGGAAATCGAAACGTAAGTTAATCTTTATTGAGGAACCTTTTATGAGTAGTCAAATACCACCTGCTATCAGGAATCTCATCATCGATATGGATGGCGTGCTGTGGCGTGGAGAGAAGGCATTACCTGGTCTTGTCCAGTTTTTCGAAGCCTTGCAAGCCAAGCAGATAAACTACGTAATGGCGACCAATAATGGGACGAAAACGGCCGTGATGTACAAGGAAAAACTGGCCCGCTTTGGTGTACTGATGGACCCTATGCGTATCCTGACTGTTGCAGAAGCTACGGCCAGCTACTTGCAAGACCGTTACTCAGCGGGGACGCCAATCTATGTGCTCGGATCTAAGGGCTTGCGCGATGCGCACCTGGCGGTGGGGTTTCAGATCGTCAGTCCGGAGCAGGTCAGGAACGGGGAAACGGCCGCTGTTGTAGTTGGCGGTTTGCATTTCGATTTCACCTATGAGAGCCTGGCCATGGGTGCACTGTTGGTTGAAAGAGGCGCCCAATTCGTGGCTACCGATCTTGACTCGACCCATCCAAGCGAATCGGGTTCATTACCTGGCGGTGGGGCAATTTTATCTGTCATAATCACCACCACAGGTGTAACTCCGGTTTCCATTGGCAAGCCTGGCCCGATTCTTTTTCGCACGGCGCTCGAACGATTGGGCGGCAATGTAGGGAATACCGCTATGATTGGCGACCGTCTTGGGACAGATATTGCCGGTGGTAACGCCGCCGGTCTTTACACAATTTTGGTTCTCACCGGCGTTTCTACGGTTGCAGACGCGGAGTCAGGCAATATCAAACCCGATGCCATTCTCAAGGACATTACTGAAGTCGCTCGATGCCTAGCTTAAGTGTTTGATGTACCGAATTACCAGTGTGTTATACTTACGCAGCTTCTCTCTATGAACAAATGGCTTCACCGTTAGCAGAAGGAAGTTCTTGCATCCTTGCGATCTTGCGGGGCATGATAATTTACATGACCAGCCCGCTTAAGAACCCCCTCTGCCCTGGTAAATGTTCCATGCTTCTTCAGGAGTAGCATCATCATGAATCATGGCCATTAGGGCCCTAGTGACCGAGATCGGATCAGGATGCTGATAAATGTTCCGACCATATACAAGCCCTTTAGCTCCTTGCTGTAAAAAGGCATAGCTTTTCTCAAACACCGATTTTAGATCAGCTTTGCCACCTCCGCGGACCAATACCGGGCAACGCGCGACTTCAATCACCTCTTGGTAATCTTCGGGATTGTCCGTAGGATCAGCCTTAATAATGTCCGCCCCTAGCTCACGCGCCTGACGTACCAGCGCCACCATTAGCTCTTTGTTGTCATATGATTGATAGCCGCCGTGAACATCGTTACGTTGCATCACCAGGGGCTCAATCATCAAGGGCATGCCAACCTTGTCGCACTCAGTACGCACCAAGCCGATATTTCTGATAGTCTGGCGATGCATATCCGGCTCCCCATCCAGCAACAGCAAATTACAGATGACACAAGCCGCATCCATGCGCAGTGCTGCCAAAATGGGATTGTTTTCATCCTGCAGCATATTGAACATGACTTTGTGGGTCGCTTCGTTATAGGGGTTTCCGGCATCAAGACGCATCACCAGGGCTGGTTTATTCTTACCGGGAGTATTTTGCAGCACATCACTTTGCCCATAGTTCATCTGAATAGCATCCGGACCTGCTTCGATCAGTTGAGAAATCACCTTGGGCATGCTTTCCAGTCCACTCAAGAAACTATGTTCATTAAAAATACCGTGATCGACAGCCACATCCAGGCATTTGCCGGAGGTGTTAAACAGTCGGTTCAGCCTTACTTTTCCTGAATCGAACATTTACCACTCCATTATTTAGATGATTTTGATAACGGTCTTGCCGGTTGAATGTCCGCTTTCGACAATATCATGAGCCTGGTCGATTTCACCAAGCGTAAAGACATTGTTGACAAACACTTTGATCTGTCCGGCATCTATCAAACGGGCAGCCTCTTCCAACATGCCAGTTTGTCGTACTCTGGCGTCATGCATTTTGAAGTGCATCGGTGTCAACATCAGTTCATAACTCAAGCTCAGATTACGCAATTTGGCCGCTCCAGCTTCATCTTTGCTGAAGTTAATCTCATCCAGCGTTACTACGTGACCAAAAATTTTGGTGGCCGGAAATGAATCGGCAAAAACC
>JAACFF010000209.1 GCA_009937635.1 Chloroflexota bacterium | reverse complement strand
GATCTTCCGATGGGAAAACTGGAGGAAGGGGCGGCGGCCGATGTTATTTTTGTTGATTACCATGCTACGACGCCGCTTTCCGCCGGTAATTTGCCTTGGCATATCATTTTCGGTTTTGAGGCGGACATGGTGACGACGACGATCGCGGCCGGGAAGGTGTTGATGCAGGATCGGCAGTTGTTGACTTTGGATGAGGCAGCGATCACGGCGCGCAGCCGGGAGCTGGCTGATGAGGTGTGGAAGCGTTTTGAGGCGTTGAGTAGTTAGAGAAGCATCAAAGATTGCGCAGATTACGCAGATTTGGTGAATTGTGGTCTGGCTGTGCAGAACGATGAGAACTCGTTTGAGGTAACAAATTCAGTCGTATCATCGCTGTAGCGGTTACTACAAACCTAAATTTAATAAGTTGATCCGCGCGTTGGCGTACCACAATGAATGAAAAAGGATTGGCTGACACCTGTACGCGAAGCGGTCGTCTTGCGACATTGCTGACAGCTGTCCCCTATTTCTGGAGGAAAATAAGTTGAAGATTGCGATTTTGGGTGGAACAGGAAATGAAGGGTTTGGTCTGGGCTTCCGCTGGGCAATGGCGGGGCATGAGATTATTATCGGCTCGCGATTGCAGGAAAAGGGGGCGCGGGCGGCGGCGAGTATGCTGGAAAGAGCGCCGGGTAAGCGTATTTCCGGCACCGACAATCTAAGCGCTACGGAAGCGGGGGAGCTGGTGGTGCTTTCGGTTCCCTATGGGGCGCAAGCGGTGACTCTGGAGACTGTCAAAGGAGCCTTGGCGGGCAAGTTATTGGTGACGGTGGTGGCGCCGACGGGCGAGAGAGCGTCGCGCGTGTGGCGTTTGCCGAGTGGCTTGTCAGCAGCCGAGGAAGCGCAACAGCAAGTGGGGGATATCACGCGGGTTGTGGCAGCGTTCCAGAATATCGGGGCCCATCATTTGCTGGATCTGGATCACCAGATGGAGTGTGATGTGTTGGTTTGCGGGGACAAGGGGGCGGATAAGCAAATCGTGATGCAGTTGAGCGAGCAGGCGGGGATGCGCGGGGTGAACGCGGGTTCGCTGCAGAATGCCAGTGTCGCCGAAGGTATGGCCTCGGTTTTGATTGCGATCAATATTATTAACAAGGCGAAGAGCGCAGGGATTCGAATTACCGGCATATAATTCTTGATTGTGAATGGTGAATTCTTGATTGTTAGCGGGGGGATCTTACGGGTTTGGCAATTGAATTAAAGTTAACGGCCGTGGCGGGGATTCCTGCTGTACGGCCTGGGGATGATGTGGCGGAACTGCTGCTCTCGGCTTTGGATGCTGCTGGTCTTGTGCTGGATGACGGGGATGTCCTGGTTGTGGCGCAGAAGGTTGTTTCTAAGGCGGAAGGGCGGCTGGTTGAACTGGCCACGGTTGAGCCCAGTGAGCGGGCTTTGCAGGTAGCGCAAGAGACGGACAAGGATGCGCGGCTGGTTGAGCTGATCTTGCAGGAGAGTGAGGAGATCTCGCGCATGGCGCGGGGGGTCTTGATTGTGCGGCACCGCCTGGGTTTTACCAGCGCCAATGCGGGCATTGATCGTTCTAATGTCGAGCAGGACGGACAGGGGGAGACGGTCTTGCTCTTGCCGCTTGATCCAGATGGGTCAGCGGAACAGATCCGGCGCACGATAGATGAACGAAAGGGCGTGCGCGTGGGGGTTGTGATCAGCGATAGTCATGGACGGCCGTTTCGTTTGGGCACGATCGGCGTGGCTATTGGCGTGGCGGGCATCCCGGCGCTTTGGGACCGGCGGGGGGAAGCTGATTTGCATGGTTATTTGTTGCAGCATACTGACGTGGGAATTGCGGACGAAATCGCGGCTGCGGCGGGGCTATTGATGGGGCAAGGAGCGGAAGGATTGCCGGTGGTGTTGGTGCGAGGGTTGGATTTGCCGGGTATGGAAGGACGAGCAACGGATCTTGTTCGGCCTAAGGAAATTGATCTGTATCGGGGATAATGGTCAACAGCAATCAGGCGTCAGCTGACCGCTGACGCCTGATTGCTGACCACTTTGCTATTGCAGATCGTCTCCGTTTAGTTCTTCTTCCAGGGAGTGCCAGAGCCAATTGTAATGTTGCAGACGGATTTGGGCAGCGCGGCGGGCTGGTTCGGTGTGCATGCTGTTGACGGTTTTTTGCTGCCAGGCGGTCTGGCGATTGCCGTTGACGATTTCGCGGATGCTGGTGGGTTGAAAGCCGGCCAGAGAGCCACCGGTCCAATGGAACACGGCCGTTAGCCCGATCTTGGCCAACTTGTCCGCATCCCAAAGCACCATCGCTTCCAGATCGGTTAAGGGTTCTTCACGCCAGAGACCCTGATGCTCTTCTATGGCTCGAGCGACTTGTTCTATTTTGTGCGGGGGGAAATCAGTTTCGGGTAAGAACACGCGCGCGTACTGGGCTCCTTCCCGGGCATGTTTTTCCCCGGCATCTTTGCGGACATCATGTAGCCAGGCGGCGGCTTCAACTACATCTTCATCGGCGCCGGTTAAGCGCGCCAGGCGCATGGCCAGGCGGACGACTGTGGTCACATGTTCCCAACGATAGTTGAAGGAAACATCGAGCGAACCGTAACGCTTCAATATCTCCTGTTCGGTCGCTTTGCGCATTGCCTGTCGCGCCGCCTGGCGCCAGCCAGGCTGATCGGATGTTTCCTGTTCCTCTGCCAAGGGGATCAACCGCTCCAATGGTAAGGAGTGAGAGGCTCAATGCCGTAGTACAACTCGACAATGCGCCGGAATATGGGGGCAGAGACGACGGAACCTTCCCCGCCGTTTTCCACGATGACGGCAATGGCGATCTCTGGTTGCTCAACGATTGTACCATCTGCTTTGGTATAAGGTGCGGCAGGAGCGTATCCGGCAAACCAGGCGTGGGAATTGTTGGGGGGCGCTTCGGCTGTTCCTGTCTTGCCGGCTACTTGAAGGGGCAGACCTTCGAAGCGATCGGTCGCCGTGCCCCAAGGGCCATTGGCTACATTCCAGAGGCTTTCTTTGATTACCTCGATCTGCTCATCGCCTAAAGGAAGACGCCCATTTTCGGTCACGGGCCACGGCTCTTCTGGTGCGCCGCCTCCAGCACCGATCCGGTCAATGAGCTTGGGCTGGTAGATGGTGCCGCCGTTGGCGAAGGCAGCAAGAACGGTGGCGATTTGTAAGGGCGAAACTTGTACGAAGCCCTGGCCAATGGCCATGTTGACGGAGTCACCCGTGGCCCACCCTTCGCCGCGGTTGTCTATTTTCCACACCGGATCGGGGATCAGCCCCGGGCTTTCAGCGACGCCCTGAATTCCCGTCCGCTGGCCCAGACCAAATTGGCTGGCGGTGTTGGGGAGCAAGGTGTTGTCCTGGCCGTCCAGGTTATAGCCCACGTCGTAGAAACAGGTGTTGCAGGAGACGATGAGAGCTTGTTTAAGGCTGATGGTGCCATGCCCGCCTGTTCGCCAATCCGTTTTGGCGTATTCTTCGCCCAGGCGGGTCCAGATTCCTGTGCTGGTATACATTGTGTCTGGTGTGTATTGGCCACTTTTCAGGGCGGCGGACATGGTAATGATCTTAAATACGGAACCGGCGGGATAGACTCCTTGCGCCGCGCGGTTGATGAGGGGCAGTCCGGGGTTGTTGAGTACGGCCGACAGCTCGGTATCGGAGCCGGGACGCAGAACATCAAAGACGGCCGGATCGTAGCTGGGGTAGCTGGCCATCGCTTTGACATCACCTGTATTCACGTCCAATACGACAACAGCTCCTGAATGCCCACCGGGAAGCGTTTCGATAGCTTCGGCCAGGGCCTGCTCTACCGCCGCCTGGAATTGGTGATCAATGGTAGCGTAGATGCTGCGCGATTGCAGAGGGACCTTTTCGGCCAGGGTGGCGACGTATTCGCCACTGGGTCCCAAGACGCTGAGCGTACCACCCCGTTCACCGTTCAGATAATCTTCACCCCATTGCTCCAAACCGGCACGGCCGACCATTTCATCACCGCTAAATCCTTGGGTTAGATAGGAATCGAGCTCTTCGGCGGGGATGAAGCCGGTGTAGCCGATGATATGGGGCGCGATGCCGCTTTCTGTGTAAAGACGGGCGTTGCGAGCTTCGGGGGGCGCCAGGCCAGCATCGATGTAAGGCTGCAGGGCCAGGATGTTTTCCTGGATGACTTCTTCGGCAACTTCGCCAATGGGTACGTACCAGTCAGGCTGGGCCGAGGCGTACATCTCCTTGATTTCTTCGGGCGTTGTTTCGAGGAGGGGTGCGAGCGTGGCCAGTAATCCGGCTTCATCTTGAATTTGGCCGGGAACGATGCCGAGGCCGATCGATTTGCCCTGGAAGGCAAGGGCGTAACCGCCTATGTCGTAAATACTGGCTCTGGAGGGAACGACAGACTCCATGGCCAGGCGGTTGCTGCCTGCTAATTCGGGCAGGATGAGCCCTTCATTCCAGACGATGCCCCAGCGACCGTCTTCATAAACCATGGGCACGGTGTAGTCGCGAGAGATTGGCCCGACCACGGCCGTCTCCCAGGTGACGCGTACGCCAAATTCCGCCTCGTTTCCCTCTTGGATCAGCGATACAGGTTGGGCGACAACTTCCTGCACGGCGGCCGTTTTCATGGCTTCGTCGTAGCGCTGAACAAATGAGCTGCTATCGACCAGGGCCTGGCTTTGCGGCGCGAGCAGGCTGTACATGCCGATGTAATCTTGGGCTTCCCAGGCGCGGTAGAAGGCACGAGCGTAGCCGCCGGCATCTTCGGTGATGGGTTGCTCTTCTGTTGAGTCGGTTGTGGTGGAGGAAGCGGTCGTTCCCAGCGGAGGAGGGTCCTCACGCGAGTCCTGGGGAATGGGCAGGTCCAGACTGCTGCAAGCAGCGGTCAGAAGGATCATGAGCATTAAAAAGGAAAATATGCGCTTCATCGATGGGGCCTGATTATATAGTAGCCGGTGCGCTTTTTGGAATCAGGTTTGGCTCAGGAATCAACTCCCTCATATTATGGTAAGGATAGACCGCTAAGAATGTCATCGATTTCTACCAAATGCAGCCCTTCCCACAGGTAGATTTCCAGGTTGATGCGCAGGTCGTTGCTGACGACGACGCCTTCTTCGCGCAGGATCTCGCCCTGGCGCTGGGCGCTGTACTCGCGATTGACAATGCTGATCCGACCTTGGCTGTTGACGACTCGCTGCCAGGGGATATCGGCATAGGCAGGATCGTCATTTTTATCTTTCAGGGCGTTGAGGGCATAGCCGACGGCGCGGGCCGCACGGGGTCGTCCGAGCATCTGAGCGATACGGCCGTAGCTGGTCACCTTGCCGCGCGGAATACGACGGACCACGGCGTATACTTGTTGGTAGAAATTGGGGGTCTGATTGCTCATGACGCCGATTATATCCCTAAAGCGGAGGCAATGATTGGTGAAGAGGATAATCTCATCTGATTTCAGGGCCTTGCCGGAGCGGCCAAGTTTTGCGGTCGATCTACCAGATCAGCCAATACGCCAAAGCTCTTTTCCACCGCGGCTGGCTTTGTCATATCCACGCCAGCCAGCTTAAATAGATCCATCGTATATTGCGAACTGCCTGCCAATCATCCCAAGAAGCAAAGACCGCTTTGCTATTCCACTTACTCTCCTGCGGCACATTCTTGCGCTCCAATACTTTATTCATGGTCATGATCAACTTCTCCTTCGTAACTCAAGCTTTCCAGCTTGATCGCAGCCATCGTAACTCAAGCTTTCCAGCTTGATCGCAACCTGGAAAGGTTGCGTTACGGTCATGGTGGTACGCCGCGGCGCGTATGGTCTCCTGTGTATTATCAGGCGGGACAATTTGATTATCTGTGATTTGAACAGATTTCCCATATTATCGCCTTTCTTGTATTATGAAGTATGGAGGCTATCCGGTAGTGATTTTTCTTGCAACAGAACCCTTTACCTAGAGAGTGAGTTTCAAAACCGAGGGCACCGCGAAGGTTTTTCCAGGAGAGGTGATATTCGAGTAAACGTAACGAATAGTTGATTTCCTTGCTTGTAAACCCAGTTAATCTCACTGGGAGGAGAGTAGTATTATGGCCCAACCAATACCGCTAACGCCAATAGAGGTTGCGGAGATGCTGAGAGCTGCCTCAGAACTGCTGCAAATTGAACTTGGCGCATTACCCACTCAACTATTAGGATGGCACCCCGCAGCGGAAGAATGGTGTATTAAGCAAGTTTTGGGGCACCTGATTCAAACGGAACAGACTGGCTTTGCTGGTCGCATTCGCGAGATTCTCGCAAGCGAGGATCCGCAGCTAGATGCCTTGGATCAGAATGAAGAGGCGTTGAAGCGTAACGATTGCGCAAGGGAAGCGGCCGAATTGCTGGAAGCGTTCGTGTTATTGCGAAATGAGAGTTGTAAGATGGTTGCTGATTTACCGATCTCTGATCTGCAGCGTGGCGGCTGGCACCCGGATGTCGGCTTTATGCGCGTTGCGGATCTTCTGCATGAATGGGTCTACCATGATCGGGATCACATCCAACAGATCATGGCTAATATCCAGGCTTATACATGGGACAACATGGGCGCTACTCAAAAGTTTTACCTGAGCTGACCGCCACAGAGTTGTCCCGTACTGATCGATAATAAACCTCGCCATTCGATAGCGCATTGCATGAATCTGACTACAGTCCAACAGATAGAAAATATCCGAGAGGCATTCCATCATATGGAGGTTCATTATGAGCGATGAATTTATTAGCGACACTCCCAAAGTTCGACAGTTTATCCGTGAAGTCCAGGCTATCATTGCCAGCACATCTTCCATACCAGAGCGGCTGGCTGCCATTCGACCCATATTCAGACAGGTCATGGCTGACGCTCAATGGCTGCCTGATGAATTTCGCCGCACTTACGAGCACGGCGGCATGGGCAAGGGGATTGCCAACTGGCTGCTGTACCGCGACACGGAAGGCACGTTGTCTCTCTCGGCCCTGGTTTTGCCGCATGGCGCAGCCACGCCAGTACATGATCACCTGGCATGGGGCCTGGTCGGATTGTATGTGGGCGAACAGGATGAGGAGATTTACGAAACGGCCGTTCCTGTTGGCGCCGGTGATCAACACTCAGAGCTTAAGCTGGTCGAGAATAAACATCTCACTGTTGGTTCTTTCTATGAATTGATTCCTCCTACCGGAGACATTCATCGCGTCATCACCACCAGCCGGGAGCCGTCCATCTCGCTGCACTTGCTTGGCAATGATGTGGGCTGCGTATTGCGCCACCGCTTTGAGCCGGAAACCGGCGCAGTGGCTCCTTTCCGTTCGGGGTATACCAATGTTAATTGTGAGCAGTAAAGGTATTGAATGATACGATCGTTGAGACCGGGGCCAACTGGGAGCAAACAGCAAATCGCATAAATAAACGGTATATTTTCTACATCGCCTATCAATCAGACCATTTTGCATCCTTTTGCGTCAAAATCCGTTATCTAATTCAAAGACGAATATGTTTTTTAGACAAGGAACGTCATGCAGCAGTTAAGCGATGCTGAATTAGTCAGGCGTGCCCAAAAAGATGAAAGCGAAGCCATTGGGGTTTTGTTTGACCGGCATCATATGCGGATTTTCCGTTATATACGCGCCCGCATTTTCGACACGCAAACGGCGCATGACATAACCGGCGAAGTTTTCTTACGCATGGTGGCAAATATTCACACCTTTCAGCCCAGAGGCGTACCGTTTACAGCCTGGCTGTACCAGATCGCCCGGAACTATCTGGCTGACTTCATCCGAAAAGAAAGCCGGATGAAGATAGTACCAATGGCTGAAGGGTCCGATGCCAGCCATACGGCTGTGAATCCAGCGGCTGTCATTGAGCAGAAATTGGAAACGGAGGCGACACTTGAGGCTTTAAACCACTTGGATAATATTCAGCGTGATGTTCTCATTTTGCGATTTCTAGTTGGTCTATCCCTGCAGGAATCGGCCGACTCTCTGGGCAAAACTGTTGCCGCCGTGAAGTCTATTCAATTTCGCGGCCTGAAAGCGATGAAGGTGTTAGTAAATGAGTAGATTTCACCAGCGAACATTGCCTATAGCTGATATGGAGTCCCCTGTGCAATTGTCCCCTAGCATTGAGAGTCGTTCGGCACGGGCGTTACGACGTCGTCCGGCTACCGTCAGGAGCCTGGCGCCGGCGATTTATTCGAGTTGAATGCCATGAGAGATTCAGAAGAGATCATACAAGAAAGGTTTGACAGGTTGCAATCCGGCGAGCCGCTGGCTGATTGCCTGGAAGGTTTAACCGAAGCGGAAGCGGAACTGGTACGCCGGGCAGCAACCTTGCAGCAGGTTGAATTGCCTGCCCCGACAGCCACGGCCGTGGCCACCCAGCGAGCGGCCATCGTATCTGCCGCCCAAAGTTCAAACACCGGCAATGTTGTTGCGGCGCAAACGATGTTCACCACCCCTTTGGTGGAGCGGCTTGGCCAGATCCGGCAAGCCCTATTTCCCCACCGCAAGATTGTGGCCGGCCTTTCGTTGTTGCTGCTTATCGCCTTCGCCTTTTTCTGGTATGGGCGAGGACAAGCGCCCGAAGATGGTGGTTTGTCCGTGGCGTTACCACAGGATGGCAAAGCGGCCGTAACTGTTGCCGGTGAAATGACGGAAACGAAGATGGACGCGGCTGCCGACGATACGGCAGAAACAAAGACGGACACGACTGTTCCCGATCCCGCCGCCAGCGACAGTAGCGAAACCAGTGCGGCAGCTATAGATACAGCCGCCGCCATCCCCGCGCCGCCCCACCAGTTGTTCATGCCGCTTTTGAACACGTCACTGCTGGTCGGGCCGGCGCAAGCCGCTTTGCACAACCTGCGAGGCCTGGTGGAAGTGAACAATGGCAATGGGCCGTGGACGGCCGTGGACGCCAATACCAATCTGCCGGCCGGATCGCGCATCCGCACCAGCCGTTATTCTAGCGCGAGTCTCACCTTTTATGATGGCAGCCAGGCCCTTCTAGGGCCCCAGGCTGAATTGGCGCTTGACCAGGTGAACGCCTTGAGACCGGAAGCCGGCTTCCGCACGGTAGTGATGACGCAGTGGGCAGGAGAAAGTGAGCACAAGGTGCAACTTCGTCACGACGGCCGTTCCCGTTATGAGGTTAATACAGCCACCGGTGCAGGTATTGCCCGCGGCACCCAGTTCCGGGTCTCCATCGCCGCCGATGGCCGGGCTGCTTACACTGTCAGCGAAGGGAAAGTAGATGTCAGCAATAACGGCCGTACCATCTCTGTTGTGGCCGGTCAGACGACCCACTTCACCGATAGTGAGCCGCCGGCAGAGCCCAGTTTCATTATCACCGGTACCGGCACTGTCACCCAGATGGGCGAAACCTGGGTCATCGCTGGGCAGACGTTTACGGTCACTGCGACAACGCTCATCTACGGGGAGCCGGAAGTTGGTGACCTGGTGTATGTGGATGGCCATCTGGTGGAAAATGGTAACCCTCCTGTAGCTGACCGCATCCAACGCTTAGATGATGATGACTATCAATTTACTTTCACCGGCGAGGTCGAGGAGATCGGCAGCGAAAGTTGGCTCGTCTCCGGCCTTACCATCAACCTCACGGCCGATACCCAAATTGATCCGGAGATCGGAGTAGGTGACGCTGTTCAGGTTGTAGGGTTTATTCTCCAACTAGAGGGCCATTTGGTGGCCACGGCCGTCACGCGGCCGGAAGATGATGAGAAGCCCTTTGAATTCGTCGGCGTGGTGCAGAATATCTCTGCAGGGGCCTGGACTATCTCGGGCATCACCATCGGGATTGATGAAGAAACGGAAATCGAAGAGGGTATAACCGTAGGTGACACGGTTAAAGTCAACGGGATCATCTTGGCGAATGACACCTGGCTGGCGGAAGAAATAGAACAGCTAGTGGATGATAACGCCACCTTCACTTTCACCGGTACGGTCATGAACATAGATCCCTGGCTGGTTGGTGGCATTGGTTTTGAAGTGGCGGAATGGGCACAGATTGATCCAGGCATTGAAGCGGGCGACACGGTGCGCGTCAGTGGGGTTATTCTGGCGGACGGCACCTGGCTGGCCACGGAAATCGAATTGCAGACGGGGAATGTTCTGCAAATCGTATTTGTAGGCGAGGTGAATAATCTGGATCCCTGGGTGATTAGCGGTCTGCCGATCAGCAGTGATGAAAACACGCTCATTGTAGGGGAGATTGCCGTAGGGGACCTGGTGCGGGCCACGGCCTGGATTAGGGATGACGGCACCTGGCTGGCCACGCACATTCTCCTGCTGGATAGTGACCAGGAACAGGAATGTGTAGCGATAACGGCCGTGGTTACCGGTATCAACGGCGATGAGATTACTCTTGGCAATGGCCAGACGATCCTGTTGCGCGATGATTTGGTGATTGATGGGGAATTGAGGTTAGGAAGCGTCATTCTGATCACAGCTTGTGTGCAAGAAGACG
>JAACFF010000636.1 GCA_009937635.1 Chloroflexota bacterium | reverse complement strand
TGTCGATTCCATTTATCATTGCCCACACCATCGAGCTTGCCCACGGCTTCCGAATCACCAAGTCGCTTCATGGGACTGCCTCCGCAGCCGGAGCACCAAACGAGTTCATCCGTGCGATACCAGAGCAAATGCAAAGCTTCGCCCGCCCAATAGTATTGTGGATTGTAGAAGTGATTGAAGCATCGCGTATGTCTGTACATTCCCTTAGCACTGCTCGTATCCGGACAATCTTCGTCGGGCCGGTCACCGCCAAAAACGATGCCCATAGCGACTTCGTTGGGTGTCTGGGCGAATTTACCATCATATTCAATAACATAAGGTGGTTCTGGCGCTCGCGCCAGCGGGCTGGAAATACCCCAATCCCATTTATCGCGTACCTCAAGGACCAGCCTACCATATGGGGGATCAATTTCGTACCAGGTTTTGACCTTTTCAATATATGTCGTACGGCGGATTTTCCAGCCACTATCTCTGTCATCAAAACTATCATAGTAGGCCCCCACAACATCTACGGTATCCGACCATTTTCCGGCAACATTGACGTCGAATGAGCGAACGCGGAAATAGAATTCATTGCGGAATGATGGTTCAGGCTTAAATTTCATAGAGGTAGTCCGGCCAGCATCATACACCGATGGAGCAGGAAAGCCAGGATCGTGGTCCATCTGAACTTCATAACGCGAAGCATTAGGACCGCCTTGCCAGGAGAGCGTAAATTCATTTTGGCTGTTGGGTCGCGTGGCTGCCAGGTTTGTAATCTCAGGCGGATCAGGCGGCAAACTAGTCGTTACGAGTGGAAAGGTAGTGTCATGTATCTCTGGCGGCTCTTTGACGCGGAAAGAGGCTTGTGGAGAAACAGTCTGTCCGCCACCACTGATTTCGGCCGTATTGCTAATCATCGTTCCCGCCGGGGTGTCATCCTTAACCTTTGCGATAATGGAAATCTGTGCAAAACGTCCACTGGCTATTGCGCCTCCCCACATGACATTGTCGCCATCAACGGTGAAACCGGGCTGAGTGAAAACGCCAGTGAATTCCTGGAGCTCATGACTCACATAGGCTAATTGTGCCGGCAAGGTGTCGGTCATTGCCACTGTCACATCGGCATCGCCGCTGTTGTCAATGACGATAGTAAACTCCACTTCACTACCAGCAGGAATCTCTTCAAGATTGACTTCTTTGCTGGAATTGCTCAAGTCACTGCCTAGCAGTTGGTTTCCGCTGATCGATTCCAGAGCATTGTACCGTTCCACCGGTGACAGTAAACGGTCAAGTTCGTTCGCCGACTGCATACGGTCCGCATAAATTGCACTTTTGTCCTGCATTAATTCTGACGGCTCGTCCACTGGCACCGGTTCATCCTCTTGCGCGGTGATTAGCTGCGCCGTGCCAAGAACGACGAACATCACCAGTAAAGCGCTAAACATCAAAAACAGGGCCCTGCGTGGTCCGGCATCCGTTCTATTTAATTTCATTATCTATCCTCCGCAAAAAAGCAGTTCCCGGTGCCTCAGACATGGTCTGTCGTCCAGCAGTCTTCGACCGATGGACAAAAGAGACCAAGCTTTTGGGGGTCACTCAGGGCGTATCTCAAAATCTCTCTGTCAAATCACTACCTGTCAAAAGGGCTTTCAATGGGTAAAATGACCCTATCAGACTTCTCAGCCGAACCCTCTTCACGCACCAGCCTGTTTCCATCTTCCCGCGTATACAGCCCAACATGCAGCTCGTTCTCTCCCTGCGGGAGCGGCCCGGTTAATGGCAGTACATGTCTTTGCACCACCAGGTCCCCCGGCCGTAACAACTGCGGCGCCGCATCGAAACCATCGTGCTGGCTGATTATCGCGCCGTCCTCATCCAGCCAGTGAGCAAATGAGGCCAGGTCGTCGGGAAGTGAATCTTCCACTTGCCAGATGGTAAACAATTGTAGCGATACCTGGTCAGAGGCCAGCAAAGTGTTATACCCCACTAATGTAATCACGCCGCCAAATGTCGCCGGCTGGCTAGAAAAAGTGAGCTCTGGTGTGCCAGGCAATTCGTATACTGCGAAGGAAGGAGTGCCCCTACTGCGATAGAGAGGAGTGGGATCGATGCCGGCTGCTTGCATCAATTGCATATCTGGAGCAGCAAATTCAGGCACATAAAGGTGGGCATCCTCTTCCTGGGGTAAGACGATGGCCCCGGCCACACCAGCGCCGGTTTGCACCCAGCGCGCTGGCAAAGGAAAAGCCAAATTCCGGCGCAGGCTATCGGCCGTAATTGGACGATAAAATCCATCGGCAAAAACCAGGCCATCCTGGGGCGCTTTTTGCAAGTAAGCCGCGACATCTTGCCAGACAGTTTGGTATTTCAACCTTGTCTCCAGGGCCATGGGCCAGCGAACAAATCCATCACGCACAGTAGACACCAGGTTGCCCACGAACAACAAAACAAAAAGCGTTACCAGACCCCCTTTGGCCAGGCGCCGGCGGCCGTCATGTGACCATTGATGAACCTCGATCTGTTGCCAAAGCCAGGCCAGAGCCAGGGCGGGCATCAGGTAGACGACAGGCATGGCGCCGATCAGGCGAATCGTACTGGGCGCCTGCGGTGTTACCGCGCTTGGGATCAAACCCACAAAAA
>JAACFF010000635.1 GCA_009937635.1 Chloroflexota bacterium | reverse complement strand
ACTATCTCCAGACCCTGGGGCAGACCGGGATCACCAATTACAGCGAGTGGACTATCCCACTGGGCCGCCGGTTCCGGGCTTTGAAACTCTGGTTTTTACTCCGCGCGCATGGTCTTGAAGACCTGCGCCAGCGCATCAGGAATCATATTGACTGGGCCGAAGAGGCCGCTGCCGGGATTGCTGCGCTGGACGGCTTCCGCCTGACGACAAAATGTCACCTGTCCCTTTTTACATTTCAGTACGCGCCGGATGGTGAGAATGCCAATGAAGCCTCGGAACGCCTGCTCCGGGCAATCAACGATGACGGTCGTATCTACCTGACGCAGACTATGCACGACGGGCAGTTTGTCATCCGCTTCCAGGTCGGACAATTCGACAGCAAAAGGGAGGATGTGCTTTTTGCGATCGACGTGCTGCGGGATCTTACGTGCAAATAGATCACAAGCCTGGAGTTAATGTGCATGGCGCAAATCCCTGAAGCCAAAGGCGGCTAAATGAAACCGTTCGCAGGCGTTATTCATGTTGCTTTCTCGACATTTCCGTTCATGGCCAACCTGGGATATTGACTCGCTACAAATTGCTGAGCTGAGAAATTCCGCTTCGCACCTGGTAGCAGAAATTGGCAGGCAAATCGTCAAAATAGCCGAGTTCGACCCGCAGCGGACATTATCCAAATAACTGAAATCGCTTTAGAATGATTCTAATTGAGAAGACGAGAAGCTTTTGGGGATTGCCGATGCGATATATCCAGCAGTTGCTAACCGTAACATGGCTTACTCTTCCATTACCCACCTTGCTTGCTGCACAGGAAATCAAACTGGCTGATTTCTTGTCCAACCACATGTCGGATGAACAGGTGGTCAGCATTAGCACCGAACCTGCGACGATCTACTTCGAGGACGCAAGGGATTCCTATAACGTCAACTTTGATTTTATTCTGGAAAATCAAACTGACGACGAGCTAGTGCTCAAATTCATTAAAGTTGCCGTTTATGACAAACAGAAAAATCTCGTTACCTACCGGTATCTGAACCACAATGGGGTGGGCACACCCGGCATTCACTCACTGGGAAACTTTGAATTGAAAGCCAAAGAGAAAACTACTCTCTACAATCCGTTCCATTCGTTCCCAAAGTCGATGGAGATTTCCTACCTCAGATACATGTTTACCTATGCTGATAAGAACACCAAACAAGAATATTATTACGGCAACTTGGTCGTCACACCGGTTTCCTACAGTCAGACGGTGCAATTGGAGCTACCGATAAAGGGAACCAGCACCATTCTCGATGGCCACGATTATTTCTCTCACCACCGCCGTTTTTCACCAACCATTGTCCGCGAATTCACGAATCAACAGATGATGAGTAACTTTAGTCGCTATGCGTTGGATTTTGTTTTGATCGGTGAAAATGGCAGCCTGCGACGATTGCCCCACGATGCACTGGCCACCAGTTACGATTTTCATGTGAACGACGCCACCAATTTCTATTCTGATAGATCCCTTATTTACAGTCCAGCAGATGGAATAGTCGTAGAAGTGCAAAACAACCTTGATGATCTTTATGGTTCACGCTTTGATATGGAAAAAGCGGTCGCAACAGATCAAGTGAAAAGCATTGCCGGAAACTATCTCGTTATTAAGCACAATGACCATGAATACAGCCACCTGTTTCATTTTCTGAAGGACAGTATCAAGGTTAACAAAGGCCAGCAGGTAAAAGTCGGACAGCCTCTCGGTCTGACCGGCTTTTCTGGTGCCGCGACAACCTACTCACACCTACATTATCAATTGATGGACGGACAGAATTTCCTAACCGCCGAATCTCTACCCGCAAAATTTACTAATATCACTCTGCTGCTGGGCAATAGAAAACTCCATTTTCCTGAAGTTGCCCTAGATACTGGGGATATAATTTTGAATTGAACTTGAAGCTTTTGCCGCTGCCCTGGCAGCGATTTATTTAGCGAATCCAAGGAAATCTTCGGTGTTCCAGATACCCATTTCGTAGATTTCCTATGGTGCTGCTGGAAGCGGAGGCGAAGGGTCGCTCCTGGCCGGTTGCAGAGATACTGGAGGCTGAACGACAACCGCAATTCATAGCCGCTTTCCGGTGGTGACCTGAAATTCACTCAATGACGGGGTGATGGGCTGCTGTCGACCCATTGCGGCCTGTGGGCCTCACCTGAAAATGTTGGCATATACCCCATCCTACGACTATTCTTGAAGATAATGGCCGTCAGCAAGTTGATCTCACTTGTCCTTTTTCGACGAACTCAAACGCCGTAATGTCTACCGGGCAGGGGCTGCCTATGTCGTCATTTCCTGGCTGATCATCCAGGTTGCCGAGACCATACTACCGGCCTTCGGTTTCGGCGATTCAGCCATACGCACCATTATCATTATTCTGTCTATCGGATTTGTTCCAGTGCTTGTATCTGCCTGGGCATTCGAGCTGACTCTCAATGGTCTGATCCGCGAGAGTGAAATTGACCGCACTTCACCGTCCTTCAAGAAGATGGACAAACGGGTGGACCGCTTGATCATGGTCGTGCTGGCATTAGCCGTAGGTTACTTCCTGTTCGATCGGGTTGCCCTGTCGCCCCAACGCGAGGCACAGAT
>JAACFF010000208.1 GCA_009937635.1 Chloroflexota bacterium | reverse complement strand
GCCGTTGTCGCTGCGTTGCAGAAAAGAGACCTGCCACGTGGCGTCATAATTGAAGATGGCGGAACACCTGGCCTTGAATTGGTCTTGCTTTGGCAAGGATACCGGCGAGTTTTTATCGTCGATGCGGCCGATATGGGCTTGGAGCCAGGTACATGGAGACGCTTTCTGCTTGAAGAGGCTAGCTTACCATTTGCTGACAGTTCTTTACAAGGGACTTTGCATGGTGTTGGGTTGGCTGAATCTATAGCCTTAGCTGAGGCATTAGATGTACTGCCCCCGCAGATCGTGTTCTATGGCGTACAACCGGCACACATTGGCTGGTCCGCAAGTTTGAGTGAAGCGGTACGGTCGGCCGTATCCCCCGTGTGTGACGCCATCCTCCACGAAGTTGGGGATCCTGCCGACCAAACAAAATCAGCAGGCCTCGTCTTGACAACAACCTGATGCAGAACGATAGTCTGCAGACTTTGCAAGAATCCGCAATCTGCTCTGCAGCGCTTTAGACCTGATGTTGCTGCCGGTAATCCACTATTTGGTGGCGAATAGTGTTGCGATTGGCAATCGACAGTTCAACCGGTAAGGCCAATTGCTCCTGATACGCCGTTTGGATCGAATGTGCCCGGTTAATTGTCTCGTTAGCTTCCGCCAACACCTGTTCTCTTATTGGCTTGATCAACGTCCGCTGTAGTCGTGGAGCGTCATCCTCCCGTTTCAGCCACATATCGAGCGGCTGGGCGACATAGGTATCTAGTCCACTGATCGTCTGCGGCGTTTCGGCTACCAGAGCGGACAGCGCTTCCACCACATTGGACGCTTTGGTTTCCAGTCCAAAAGGCAGCCATTTGCGAATGCCTTCGAACCAACTGTCTACCATGTCGATGAAGGACCCGACCGATTCCAAAACGTTTTGTAGCACCAGTTCAATACTCTCGTAAAAAGCGCCCAATTTGTCGGCCTGGGCATCTAGCCACAATCGGCCGTCTTCCAACGTGGGCAAGTGGTCTTCTACTTCAGTCAATGCTTGTTGGCCCCGTTCAATGCCCTCACTCAGAGCTGGCGTTTGGTTCAAGAGTTCAGAAATACTCTCAGAAACAGTAGCCATGCCCGTCTGTACAGTGTCACTGATGTCGACGTCGTCAAGTTGCTCGTATAGAGCCACCAATCCCCCCAGTACACCGATCTGCTCATTTGCCCCTGCCAGTTGAAGAGATAGTTCCTCGGTTGCCGACCGATTGCTATTGTTGGTTACGAGTAGCGAATCCAGCTCATGTTGTGCGGCCTCTAATGCAGCCTGCAGGCGCATATTTTCCGCCTGAGATTCGGCCAGACGCGCCAGTAGCTCGCCAGCATCCTTGTGTGCTCCAACCACCGTTTCTGCTGATTGCACTGCGGGAACTGCCGGTACAGCCGGCGCGGCCAGTTCGGCCGTCGGAACTGTTGGTATCTGGCTTATCACCGGTGACGAGACAGTTGTTTTTTTCAAATTCTGGGTAAGCATCGCGGCAGTCGTCCCCGCCGTCGTGGCGGCGAGTGCCGATATCGCCAGGTTACGCAAGAAATTGCGGCGGCTTACCGATAATTCTTCCGTCGTTTCCGTCATTTTTCTCTCCTACGCTTTGACTAGAGGGTTCCAAATTCAGCAAGAAATCAAACGTCTAGATCGTCTTTTTCCATGTGTACCGTTACTGAATATCATCAGAGCATCAACACGCTTGTACTCATGCGGCACTATAGCCTAACCGCCGGAGACTATGCTCATCACGCCGCCACTTCGGCTGTACCTTGACCCACAATTCCAGGAACACTTTACCATCGAGCATGATTTCGATTTCCTTACGTGCGGCGGCGCCGATCTGGCGCAGTTGTTCTCCGTTGCGTCCGATGACAATCCGTTTGTGCGAATCACGATCGACGATGACATTGGCGCTGATATACGTTGTCCCGTTTGTCCGTTCTTTGAACTCCAATATTTGCACGGCCGTGCCATAAGGAATCTCTTCTCGCAATTGCAGCATAATCTGTTCGCGAATCATTTCCGCAGCGATGTCTCGCAAATAGGCATCTGTGATCTGGTCGGGCGGATAGTACAGGGGTCCTTTAGGAAGTTCATCTACCAACATCTGCAAAAGTTCAGGCAAACCATCATGGCGCAGGGCGGAGAACAAGATCCATTTTGCGTCGGGCAGCAGAGATTTATATGCCTCTGACCGTGGCAGCACCTCGGATGGTGCGAGTGTATCGCTCTTATTTATACCCAAGATAACGGAAGTGAGTTTCAAGACCGTGAGTTTCTCGGCGATGGCCCGGTCTTCAGGGCCTGGTGCTTGGCTGCCTTCTACCAACCAGAGCACAACGTCGGCATCGCTCAATGTTTTTACGGCCGATTCCAGCATGAACTCGTCTAGTTTGTGGCGCGGCGTTTTCATGATACCCGGTGTGTCAATGAATATCATCTGGTAACTCGGTTCGGTGATAATGCCTAATTGGCGGGTGCGTGTTGTTTGTGGACGAGGCGTGACAATCGCAATTTTTTGATGCAGAAACGCATTCATCAAGGTGCTTTTGCCCACGTTCGGCCGTCCGACAAGCGTTACAAAACCTGACTTGAATCCATCCGGTATCTCATTTTCGTCGATCATCGTGCCTACAGATATCTCCTCAAATCCCGCCAGGTCCCTTGACAACGCTTATCGCACAACAACGGAAACCGGTTGCAGGCAAGCCAAAGCTGGTTCAGCTCCAATTCGGCCGTTAATCACAATACGAGCCATGGGCGAAATAGTTGCCAGAAAAAGCAAAATTGGATGATCTGGCACAAAATGGGCATCATCTTCAATCCCGGCATGATCAAAAAAGGCAAGCAAAAAAGAACAAGCCAATGTTATCCCTGTAGATGGTCATGATACCGATCATACCAGTTTTCGCTTACGAACTTCCTATCTCGCGTTTGTTCCTTAACTTTTCATAGCTTAACGCCAACACCGCAATGATCACCAGAATTGAATCCAAAAGCACATCCAGGCGTATTGATCCGATAAAGGGCACGGGATCTCCACGTAGTAGGCTGGCTAACAGATGGGCCAGCGATACGAACGCTAGCGCGTACCAGAAGATTTGGCCGTGTGATCGTCGATTCTGCAGTCGAAGGATCGCAAATGTGGCTGCCAGGGTGAGGGTGATGCCCACAATTTGGGATTGGTAACGCACTGCAAAGACGCCGAAATCGTCTGGAAGATCCGCAGCCAATGGGCCCAGAATCGTCTCCTGACCATATGCGCATCCTTCCAACCAGCATGCCGCCCAGCCAAATACGGCTACCAGGGCGAAAGCAGGGGCCAATAGGGCTGCGTAACGATAATATGAGAGGCCTTTCCAGGCAGACCATAATGACAAGGCCAACAGGCTGGCTATCAATGCTCCATGATAGCTCAACCCGCCTTGCCAGACCTGCCACGCTTCCCACGGCCGTTCCTGAAAATAATCCCAGCGAAACGAGACAAAACCGGCGCGGCCTCCCAATATGGCTGCAAACAGTACGATCAACAGCGCGTCAAACCAATCTGGCTGCTGTTGTTCTCTTGTCATCCAACGAGTTATCCCAATACCGGCTATGACGCCCAGCGCCATTATCACCGTGTAGCTGTAAACAAATAGGGCTCCATAGCGGGCCAAAATTGGGTGCATAGCCCCGATCATAACAGAAGACCCCCGGTTTTTGAAGGTTCATTTACCTGGCGGGGGCTCAGAACGGGTCAATAAGGCGCAAAAAACCGGGTTTCTAGGCTCCGTTAACAAAAGTGAGGCGCACACCTTGGCAATACGCCATAAGAGTTGGCGATTTGCGCTGATTCTAGGAAAATGGAGTCTGTCGACCGCTGTGATTTACACCGAAAATAGGCAGGGGCCGAATGCTAGGATGCCTATCGTCGCCGGCCAGACTGGAGACGAGCTAGCCGAAAATATGCAATTTTACTTCTTACCAAGGAGATTTCATGGGCTGACGCTCACTATCATAATTGAAAATGGATTTCCTGACAGCCATCAGGCTGTCAGCTGACACCTATTCTCTTAGGAGACAACCGTGGACATAAATATTCTTCCCCTAGATCCCACCCAGATAAAACCCGCTCCCACCGAAGATTTTGGTTTCGGCAATAAATTTGCCAATCGCATGTTCAGCCAGAAATATGACAAGCGGATTGGCTGGTTTGATGCTCAGATTGGTCCTTATGAGAATTTTTCGTTGGCGCCATCGACGGCCGTTTTTCATTATGCTCAAGAGATTTTTGAAGGAACCAAAGCATACCGCCGGCCTGACGGGCACATCAATCTCTTTCGTCCTTGGGAAAATATGAGACGTTTCAACCGTTCGGCCAAGCGTATGTCTATGCCCTCAGTGGACGAGGAGGATCATTTGGCGGCTGTTGTTAAGTTGGTGGAGCTGGAGCAAGAGTGGGTGCCTTTCGCACCCGGTGCATCGCTCTATATCAGGCCGGCCATGATCGCCACCGAAGCGGCGCTTGGCGTCCATGCCAGCGAATCCTACTTGCATTTCATCATAGCCGGGCCTGTTGGCGCCTATTTCAAGGAAGGTTTCAGTCCGGTGCCGGTTTATGTCTCCGATCAGTACCGGCGTGCGGTTCGCGGTGGAGTCGGAGCGGCAAAAACGGGTGGCAACTATGCCGCCAGCCTATTCGTCGGTGAAGATGCTGTGACCAAGGGCTATTCCCAAGTGCTCTGGTTGGATGCCGTACATGGACGATTCGTCGAAGAAGTTGGGGCCATGAATATTTGTTTTGTTTACGAAGGCCGGCGCATCGTCACTCCGCCCCTTAGCGACAGCATACTCGCCGGCGTAACGCGTGATTCTGTTTTAGCATTGGCGCCCGATCTTGGCTACGAAGTCATTGAGGAAGCGGTAGATGTTTTTGAAATGCTCTCTGATCTGCGGTCAGGCAAAGTTACGGAAGTATTTGGCTGCGGTACGGCGGCCGTGATCGCGCCGGTCGGCAAATTTGGTTTTCAAAATGATGAGTATATCATCAATGATTTCCAACCGGGGCCTGTGGCCAAGCGTTTGTTTGAGTCTCTTACAGATATCCAGTATGGTCGGGTTGAAGATCGCTATGGTTGGACTCTGAAAATCGAGGTAAATTAGCGAAAGTGATAGTTTTCGACAACCGTTTGATAGTTTCTGGCGGATATGCCGGATAAACTAGAAGCCAATCAAGCGAATTTATCAACGATAATCGTATTCAAGCGATTATCGTTTTGTTTTAACTGGAGGTGCCTATGAACCAGGTAGCTATCTTAGGCGTCGGACAGGCGCCCGTGCGCGAACACTGGGACATTTCAATACGCGATCTGGCCATACAAGCTGGGCGCAAGGCCATGCAAGACGCAGGTGTCGCTCATGTGGATGCCATCTATGTGGGTAATATGACCAGTGGCCGCCTCGGCCAGCAGCGACAGTTGGGAGCCTTAATCGCCGATTTTCTCGGCCAGTGGGGGGCAGAGGCTGTGAAAATGGAGGCCGCATGCGGCTCGGCAGCATCGGCCATGCGCCAGGGAATACTAGCGGTAGCGAGCGGTGAAATGGAAGCTGTGTTGGTGATCGGTGTGGAGAAATTGACAGAATCGCCGGGGAGACAAACAACTGCTGCTTTAGCGACAGCCGCCGACGCCGATTACGAGTTGGTGCAAGGCGTCTCCTTTGTAGGCTTAAACGCGCTTGTCATGCGCCGCTACATGCATGAATATGGCTATGAACGACATGACTTCGCTCCATTTGCCCTGAACGCCCATGCCAATGGCGCCAAAAATCCCAACGCTTTGTTTCGCAAGGCCATTAATCAGCAGATATATGACGAGGGCCGTATCGTTGCCGATCCAATTAGTCTTTTTGATGCATCTCCTATCGGGGACGGTGCGGCGGCGCTGCTCTTAGTCCCTACGCAAAAAGCGCCCACCGCCATTCGCGTAGTCGGATCAGCCGCTTCTACTGATACGTTGGCCATTCACGACCGGGAGGATCCTTTGTGGTTGAAAGCGGCGGAACGGTCGGCAAAGACCGCTTATAGGCAAGCGGGCATTGATGCCGAGGATGTGGATCTTTTTGAGCTACATGATGCATTCAGCATCATGGCCGCCCTATCCCTGGAAGCTTGTGGATTTGCCGAACGGGGGGAAGGAGTACGCTTGGCCCACAACGGTGACATTTTGCCCGAGGGTCGCATCCCGATTTGTACCATGGGTGGTCTGAAAGCGCGTGGCCATCCGGTAGGAGCGACCGGCCTCTACCAATTGGTTGAAGCCACGTTACAATTGCGCGGAGACGCAGGAAAGGCGCAGATTGATGGAGCGCGCATTGCTTTGACACAAAACATTGGCGGCAGCGGGGCCACAATCGTGGCCCACGTTTTGGAACGGCCGTTGCCGTAATCATTGTTTATTTTGAATAGAGTAATCTGTCTCTGTCATACCTGCGAAGGCAGGTATCCAGTTTAACTAGCTCATAGATTCCCACGAAGGCGGGAACGACAGCATTAGTAGCTTACTTAACAGCGTGCTGGGCAAGTCACAGACTTTTCCAACACATTTACTGGAGGAAACCATGGAATACCGGCGACTGGGCCGAACTGGCCTGAAAGTATCGACGATTTGTCTGGGCACAATGCAATTTGGCTGGACGAGCGATGAATCGACAGCGCACACAATCATCAACGAAGCGGTTGAACTGGGATGTAATTTCTTGGATACGGCCGATGTTTATTCGACGTGGGCTGAAGGCAACCCCGGCGGCGTCAGCGAACAGATGATTGGAAACTGGCTTGCTGCGCAAGCGGTGCCGCGCGACCAGTTAATCATCGCCACCAAAGTGCGTGGGAAAATGGGTGAGGGCGCAAATGATGAGGGGTTGTCGCGGCAGCATATCATGAATGCAGTTGCAGACAGCTTGCGCAGGCTGCAAACCGATTATATCGACCTGTACCAGGTACATTGGCCCGATGAAGAGACACCGCTCGATGAGACATTAGGCGCTTTGAACGATTTGGTGCGATCTGGAAAAGTGCGTTACATTGGCTGCTCCAATTATCCAGCCTGGTTGCTGGCCAAATCGTTGTGGGTCAGTGACGTGCGTGGATTGGCCCGTTTTAATAGCTTGCAGCCTCATTACAGCCTTGTCCACCGCGCTGAGTTTGAACGTGAATTACAACCATTATGTCTGGACCAGGGCATTGGCGCTATCCCCTACAGCCCTTTGGGTGGCGGTTTCCTGACCGGAAAGTACCGGCGCGACGGCGCGCTGCCCGATTCTGCCCGGGCTGAAGGCGTTCGCAGCCGCTACATGAATGAACAGGGCTTTACGGCCGTTGATAAACTCGAGGAAATCGGACACGCTCATCAAGCCACTGTTGCTCAAACGGCAATCGCCTGGGTGCTGGCCAACCCGGCCGTCACCTCCGCCATCATCGGCGCCAATTCATTACAGCAGTTGCAGGATACGGTAAAAGGGGCGGAGGTGCAGCTAAGCCCGGAGGAGAAGGACGCCCTGGATGCCACCACGGCCTGGGACTGATTAACCTTTCTGGAATTCATCGTAGGGGCGAGACGGTTGGCCGGAGGCTCACAGGGCAACAAGCCATTTCCCATCCAACCGTTTCGCCCGCACTTTCGACGCCACCACGGCCTGGAGGTGATTATCGTTTCCGGAATTCATAGTTGGGGCGAGACGGTTGGCCAGAGGCTCGCAGGGCAACAAGCCGTTTCCCACCCAACCGTTTCGCCCGCACTTTCGACGCCGGCACGGCCTGGGATTGATCAACGTTTCTGGGTCTTGATTAGAAACCGATGGGCCTTGGCGTGAAAAGGCCCTTGGTCTTTGATCTGCTCGTTCATCGCCAGTAGCCGGTCACGATACTTCTCTATTGAAAAATCTGGGATTTGCCAGCCGATAATTTTTAAGAAGAAGACAACTGCGCCAATATCGTCGAAAATGCTGTCTAGGAATGCTTCTTCCGCTCGCAATATCTGAAACCCGGCCTCTTCTAGCTGCCGGATTTCATTCTCTAACATCCACACTGCGGCATCTGAGTCAGTGGGCGCATTGAGAAATTCATTTATCTGTATGCAATCCAGGGCGCCAACCTGCTGGGTCAAAAAAGTGCCGCCTGGTTTAAGGATGCGCAGCAGCTCCGGTATCCAGTATGATTCATGCCGGTTGATCGCCAAGTCCAGGGATCGATCTGGCAGCGGAAGCGCTTCATCACTTTCAATTGCCAACACCTTGACGCCCAATGGCTCTAGCCGAGCCCGAGCAATTGGGATATTGGGGGCATAGCTTTCCGTGGCAAAGGTCATTGCCGGTCGTCCGCTTAATGAGGCCAGGAACTCGCCTCCACCGGTCCCCATATCCAGCAACGATTCTGCATGAAGCAGTGCCGATTGCACGAGTTCGCGGTAATTCCAAGAGGGTTCCTCTTCATGCCAACGGCCGTGCAGCCAGGAGAAATCCCAGCCGGAAAAATCTTGCGCCAGTGCCTCGTCAGCCAGTTGATCAAAATTCGAAAAAGGGGCATGGTTCATATTAGAACTCAAGTACCTTAACAATTGAATGAGCTTGGAAGGTCCCTTAAGATTGAGTAAACAACCCATTCACCAATCTTGGAGGAAACCTTCCGATGACATTATATCTGCAAAAGCAACAATCATCTGTAACCTGGCCTGAGCCACTTGAATCTACTTGGCGATTACTCGGTGGCGAATGTGCCTGTGAGTTGGCGCCTAAGCTGCGTCATTTAGGGCTGGCTGACATTCTGTTCATGACAACCATCATGAACTTACCCCGAAACCAGCGACCGTGGGGCATTGTCACCTGGATGTCCGATGTCTTTCTTCTGTCCCGACCAGCTCTGTATGCATTATCGAAGCGGGTTAAGCAACGTTTGTTGCCTGAACCGGATCCACCTGCCTTACCCACACCAGAGAAGCAGTCGCCGACCATAGAAGTAACACCTGTGCGCGTGGCACGTACTGTCCTGACGACCAGTTTGCCTGGTAAGACGGCGATTCGGCCGCTGCGACACGTGCTGGGAGAAGCATTCGACCAGACACGGAGCATCGGTTGGATCAGCCAATTGCTCACAGCCGCCGGTCGCCAAGCAGATTGCATCTTGCACGGAGTCGACACCAGTCCCTTGGGTACCGTCATAGCAGCGCGGGATGAGACCTTTTTTCAAGGGCATCCGCTCCTGTTAGTCATTGACCCCGTCAGCACCGTCATTCTGTTTGCCCAAGTGACAAGCGATCGACAAGCCGACACCTGGGGAGCGGCTCTGCTTATTGCTCAGGAGCAGGGAGTCACCATTGGTGGCCTAGTAGAAGACATGGCCCGTATGTATGCCAAATCCCAGGAAGAAGCGGAAATTGATGTTCCGGTTCAAAAGGATGTATGGCATATCCAACGGGATGGCTCTCAGGTATTGCGCGACTTAGAGCGTGCCGCCTTTCGCGCCACACGGCAGGTCATCAAATTGGAAAAGCAACTGCTCAGACAATGGGATGACAACCTATTTGACGAAAAATATGTCCCTGCCGTCACGAAAGAAGAACTTCGTTATGGCCAGCATGCAGAGTTTGGCGAATGGTTATCTCATCTGATCGATGCTTTAGAATTGGTGGATTGGCGCAGTGGCGAAACTCGTGACCGAGCTATCAACGAATGGCTGTTAGAAGAAACGCTGACGGCCATAAGTGACATTGACCAGCTCCGCGTCCAGAAGTGGGTGAAAACCTTACGCCGCCATCAATCCCAATTACTCACCAGTCTCGATTGGTTAGAAGCCTCTCTTCGACCCTATCGTAAACAACTGGCTCAGATAATTCCTGACAACCAACAAGAATCGTTCATACGTGCTGTTGCCCGTCATTGGCGGTTGCAGCAGGCACTAATCAATGGACACTGCTCTTTTCGTCAGCCGGCGCAAGATGCAAAAGTCACTCTACAATCTCTTGTTGCCGATGATACCCAACGCCGCCAAATGGCGGTTATGCTGTTGGGTTTGCTCGATGCTGCTTGTCGCACCAGCAGTATGATAGAAGGGATCAATGGCCTGTTGAAGCAGTTCCTACATAATCATCAAGCTTTTCGCAGCCCGGAAACGCTTCAACTCTTTCTGAATCTCTTTGTCCTTTGGCACAACATGCGCATATTTGAACGCGGTAAGCGTCAAGGAAAAAGTCCATATCAGCTAGCCGGTATTGACCCTGGGACAGATGATTGGCTGGCGCTACTTGGTTATCCTGCCAAGTAGCTATTCGCCTGATATTTGTCTTCCATCAAATTCGACTATCTGGTCGAAGGAATTAACCTGTATGAAATTACTCTTTTTGCTCATTCAATTGTAAAGGTGCTTGATCATGGTTTTGGACCATGCCGTTATATCTTTCTTCTCAGTTTGATTCTCGTTGCTCTTTTGGCCATTGTCGCTATTGCTGGCGCCGATGAAGACGAAGGCCTGGCCGATCCCTT
>JAACFF010000634.1 GCA_009937635.1 Chloroflexota bacterium | reverse complement strand
CTGACCCTCTACAAAGTACTTAATGCTTCCCATGTATTTGAGACCGCCAGCCGCTCGGCCGTGCGATACGCCACTTGCGCTTCCAGATTCTTCTCGCTAGCGGCCAGTGCCTCCTCCGTTTTAATCACCGAATTCGCCATTAGCAAACTTAAGACGATAGCAGTACCCAAGAAACCCGATTCGGCAAAAGGAATGTAAGCCCACAGGTCCGCTTCCGCCAATAGTTCATATAACAGGGCGATGATGAACCAAGACATACCGCCTGACAAAACCAAAGCGGCTTGTCGTTCACCTCATTGTAACTGCGGTGGTCCAGCGTAAATGATGAATCCCAAAGTGACCAATTGCGACAACAACAACTTGACGGGAAAATAAAAAGAGGCTGCAAAGATTTCCATCTTTCGCAGCCTCAATATCTACACGTTGCTTATGCGGTTCCGGGCATCTTGTCCCGGTTACCCCAACCGCCAACGCCGTGGCCTGCCAGATCGATAACCACGGCCAGGATGAGGAACAGCCAATCCCATATTCCAGAAATTCCGCCTGGTGCCACAAGCACGTACATGATCGTCGTGAAGGGCAAGAAAATTAGACCGAGGATCGGCCAAATCCACCACGTGATCGGCCAACCTAAGAAAGCTGCGTTCCATAGTGCGGGACGGAAAAGCCAGAATACGATTCCCGCAATACGGGATCCAGCAACGAACAGTATCAGTAAGAAACAACACATGATAACCTCCTTCGGGTTACGCTTAAGAAATCTTCTCGCAAATTTCTTCTCTGCGGTACCGGGTCCTGGTTACGTTTTCCTTCCTTAAGAATCAGACTCTTCGGTACCCGGATTTTCGTTCAAAGATCTTGCGAAAAAGCCACCTGATACCTATAGTTTAATCAGTTTGCTCAAAAATAGCATATTTTGAGTCTCGTTTCGTCTCTGATTTCGATAAGATTCTGCTGGATTTCGCAGAATTTGGTCAAGGTTGCGGAAACAAAAAACAGCCAACGTCTATCGAGTAGTCGTTGGCTGTCTTTAGTTCTTGATGGGCCTGTCTAATCAGGGCACGGTGACGTAATTTAACACCCCGCTGGTACCGTTGGGCAGCACGTAGAAGACCTGCCCGGCGGTGACCAGCGCCGTATCATTCACCAACTGCTCTTCCCAGTTATAGCCCGAAGTGCCACCCAGAGCCGCAAGATAAGCCTGCTCCTGTTCCATCACCCCGGCCGGTTCGTTGCATGTTTTTTGTGTCGTCGCAATGGGTCCTACTGTGAAGTAATCATTCACCGGCGTAAGCGCCGCAGAATAATTATTGCAACCCGAAATGCCACTCACCTCGGTATCTGTGAAGGTCGCCGTAATCGAACTACCCTCCAAAATTGGTTGCTCCGCGCCTACGGGGCCAAAGGAAACCAGGTTGAACTCAATGCCAGTTGCACCTGTTTCTCCACCGGGATCAGGTGTAGGCGTCGGTGCAGGACTGGGAGCCGCAGTACCTCCCCGAAAACGCATCGTACCACCATCAGCTTGCAGATCCATAAACAAGTCATCTGCTTCAAAGAAGTAGATCGCCGCATTGCTCAAGCCGGCCAGAAACTGTTGATCCAGCGAATCGGGCTCGCAAGCAGCGGTTGTCGTTGGGCCTAATGTGATACTGATATTGCTCTCATCCGTGGTATACGTCGCGCCCACGCTGTTGCAATCAGCCTGGATATTGGCCGTGCCATCCACATTAAAAAGGATCGTATAGCGTGACGGATCATTGACGGATGTCAAACCCTGCGGATCGGCCAGTGACACCCACTCCCATATAGTGTCGGTAAGGAACCGCTCTTGTGGCGGCGCCGGCACGACCGGCACATTCTCTGCATTTGTCCCTTCTACAAATTGCGCTGATACCCATCCCTGGCCTTCAGGAACCTCCGAAACGGGCACTTCCATGACCCACCATTGACCATCTTCACTTTTGCCGACAATCACACCTGTTGCGCCATTTGGCGCCGCGCCAATAGCCGGATACTCCGTACCTGGTCCGGTACGAATAAACACGCCATCGGGAGCAAGTACCGTGCCCGTTGCTTCACCATCCTCCGGCGCCGGAAGCTCAATTTCCTCTTCCACTGTCTCCTCACCTTCACCCTCAGCGCCGGTAGGGAAAGTCAACGAAGCCGCCATCGCGTCAAGCCTGGCCAGGTCCGGGTCCCACGCCGAGGTGGGCAAAGCGCTGAGCGTCTCCTGTATCTCTTGTTGGTAAGTGGGAGCGGTCTCCGGATTTGTCGATGCCGCCAGTACATCTTCAGGCACATCCTCCACGCTGTTTGGTAGAGCCTCCGTAGCCTCGGGCCAGAAAAGCGAGACGTAGAACGTGCTGTCCGTTGTCAGCCCTTGATAATAGTAGCCAGTGGTTTCATTCGTCCAAGGACCGAGATCTTGACGAAGAGGCGAATCAGATATGTAGCGAACGCCTCTACCTACGCCGAAGTCTAGATCCAGGAATTGCGCCCATCGACCCATAAAACTATTAGGCGGCGGCAACAATGGCATCGGGTCCTCCGGCAATTCTTGCCGGCCGTCGGCCGTCGTAATCAATTGCCCCAACCGCGTTACCTGGTCGGCGACAATATTGCTAC
>JAACFF010000022.1 GCA_009937635.1 Chloroflexota bacterium | reverse complement strand
CATGTTATGGGGTACTTCATTTCCATTTTACGCCAGCGTATTGCCAGTTTTGAATCTCCGGCCGCGCTACTGGAAGACGATGATCTCGATGCTGAATTGTTAGGTGGCATCTCTATTAACGATCTTCGTAAGAACTTAAACGAGATCAATGATTATATGGAACACGAATGCGCGTCGGCGTCTGCTCGCTACGGTTTGGAATTGGATGCCTCGTTGATCACCGGCATAGACCCGCCACATGAAGTGGAGTCGGCGCTGGCGGCGATCAATACGGCACATAATGAAGTGTCTTCGGAGATCAGTCTGGCTAAAGCACAGGCGGACCAGACGATTGTGCAATCGAAAAGGGCTGTGGAGATCGAAATATTGAAGGCGCAGGCTGAAGTTGAGCCGCTATTATCTTTGACCGAACAATTGCGCCAGCTAGAGGAGTATGGCCCGGAGGTATTGGACGCTTACTTGCGTAACGTTCGACTAGACCTATACAAACAGGCGCAAAACGTGATTCTGGAGGTGGAGAAATGAGTGACTTCATAAGTTTTTTGGTTGCGATTTTGGTAACCTTTTTCGTATTTCTCATTGCTGAGCCCATTCTGCGCTGGCTTCTGCAACAATTTGGTTTCTATGCAATTGTAGAGGAAGGAACCAGCCATGTATATGTCCTATTTGGTAAGGTTGTGGGTGTGTTGCAGGAACCGGGCTTGCAACTGCTCTGGCTAAAGTTAGGGCCATCGGCATTGGTGGTAAACTGGGTCGGCGAACGGCACATATTGGATACTCGGCTCGATCAAGAATATTTGCGCAGCCTGCCGGTTAACTCGGAGGAGGGAGCGCCGATGGGCATCGGCATGTGGTATGAAATGCACATCAGCGATCCTGTGGCTTACTTGTTTGAGAATGCAGATCCGCGCGGATCTTTGTCGGCCAATGTGAGCAGCGCTACGGTGCGTACGCTGAGCAATATGCCGCTGGATGATATGTTGGGCACGCGTCATATAATGAGTCGCGCCGTGCGCGCAGAAGTATCGCCAAAATCAGAGGCATGGGGTTATAAATTGGGCTCAGTGTATATTCGCAAAGTGCATTTCCGCGATCACGAGATGATTCGCCAGATTGAAGAGAAGGTGGTCAATCGATTGCGACAGGTCACCTCGGCTATTCGCCAAGATGGAGCTAATCGGGTCAGCATTATCACCAGTTCAGCGGAACGGAATGCGGCTATCGAATTTGCCAAAGCGGAGGCGATGCGGCCCAAAATCGTTGGCGAGGTTCTGCGCAAAATCAGCGCCAATGCAGAAGTCGCGGCAGCCATGTTCCAGATTCTAGAGACGGAAAATATTATGAAAGGGGAGACGCGGATTACGCTGTTGCCAAAGGGGCAAGATCTTCTAAAGCAGATGGTAAGCGCGGAAACGACTGAACAACAATAAACATTGAACGAGAAACGGCCAACAATTAATAATTTTGTCAATTCGCCATATCACGCGCTCACATAAACGGAGTTGGTATTGGGAAGGAGACGCTACAAAGGCTTTTCAACATTGCATAATTATGCACTTGAAAATCAAGGCTGAAATGCGGAAGTTATTCTTCGTCGTAATTGATTGTCAGAACGCGCGCTACACTATTAGGCTGGGCTGTGCCCGTTGCGTCGTAGACGGGCAAGCGATTTCCGTTGACCGGATTGTAAAGCCCAACACCGACTTGATAAACTCCAGGCGGGGATTCGTCTGGTAGGTCAAGAATGCGCTGGTCTAAAAGAGTTTGTCCGGCGGGCCACAACCAAAATGGGGACATACCTGACAATGGATAACCGTCGGCTTGGTTAATGAGCTGACCATCGGGGCCGTAAAGATGAACAAAAACGGTTAAGTCGTCATCTACCTTTTGATGCAACAGCCATTGTAGGTTAAGGGTTAACTTGTTGTCTTGCAAGGTATTGTCATCAAGCTTCAGTTGGACAGTATCATCGAAATTGAAAGAAAATTCTCCGCTCTCAAAGGGAGTGCCGGAGACGCGACCGGCGTGTAGCAACTCAACTTGATCGGTGTCCCAATCTGTCAAGTAAACGTCTCCACTCTGTGCCAAGTATTCAGCCAATTTTTCGTATGCTACGTGCTCTCCCAACATCCCGTAATAATATGGTTGCTCCTGGCGAATGTTTGCGAACTGAATTGCTCTTGCCGGGTGATCTATTTCATTGTGTGCATAAATCAATTCCTGGATATTTATATAAAAGGGAATGATCTGTACGCCATGGTTACCCATGGCAAAGGTGCGTTCTCGCGGCGAGAGCCAGGAGGGAAAGTTGACAACAAGCAGTTCTTCTTTGACTGGTGCTTGGCGGGCGATTTCGGCCAATTGCAGCAGCGGTCGCTCGGCAAGCCGGTAATAAAAATTGCGTTCGCGAACAAAGGTGATGCTGGAGGCTAGGATTAATAGTAGCAAGAAGCCTGTGAAGACCAGACGAAAAGTGGAACGCTCTCGTTCACCTGCCAGTACAGCCAGGAAACCACCCCAAAGAATTACAATGCCAACTCCTGGCGGGTATAAAAGGCGCGGCGAGTTGACAACGTAGTCAAAATCGACGAATACAAGCGCCGGTAGGTTTAGCAAGGCGAACCAAAGCAAGCTGAAGGCAAGCAATGCACCTTGTCGCTGGCGCAGCAACAGAGCAATCATTAGCAATAAGACAGGAAGAGACACCAGCCAGATGGCGGCGACATCTCCCATGCCTGTCAATTCCATCAGCCAAATGGCGGCCGGTGAAATGGGGTACATAAGTCCCTGCAAAAAATAGGTGCTGATGAGCAGCAGTCGACTTGAAGTAGGTGGTCCAAAGGCATATGTTTGCTTAGGGATGGTGAGGGAACGTACTAGAAAGAGCAAATTCAGGGCCAGACCGAGCAAGGGACCGGTTAGCCAGGGATACGGTTGTCGCTTTTGCAGCCAGAATATGAGCTCGACTGTGAAGAGTAGGCCGCTGGCCATCAAGCCGTATTCGATCTCAAAGGGAGCAAGAAAGCAGAGAAAGAGCGCCAGCGCTAGCAGGCGGTTGGAATGTCGAACACGCGCCTGCCAGTAGACGGCCGTCATGGCCAGCAGAAGAAAATTCGCCAGGGGGTAGAAGAAGTTGTTTATCCAGGGGATAGCCTGGTAGGCAAAGGGGAATGTACCGAACAGGATCGCAGCAATTCCGCCAGTCCAGTAACGATGGCGGCTATTGTCGACCCAAGAAGCCAAGGCGGCGATCAAGGCGATATTGAGGGCATTGAAGGCGATATTGTGAAAGCGCAGCCAGATCCGGTCATGGTGACCGAGGATTAAATACCAGACTTTTATGATGGATTTGCCTAAAGGCCGATAAGCGGGAGCCCCTTCGGCCGAAAAAAAGGGTTCTATCGGGTCATGCCACGAGAGCCAGCGTATATGGGTTGAGTCTTCCTGCAAAAAGGGTAGGCTGAGGGTTCCGGCATATAGCATGAAGCTCAGCCAGACGCCGAAGATGAGACCTAGATAGATAGGCCAGCGGGATGTCGCGGACCGGATCGCCGGTGTGAAGAGGGGGCGGCGGAAGAACCGCAGCCAGCGGTTCATAATGGAGGTAGCAGGAGACCAGGAATATTAGTTCCTGGCCTCTACTATTTGTGCCCTATTGCTCGATATCGAGCAATTCGACATCGAATATAAGAGTCGAACCAGGCGGAATCGGTCCGGACCCACTTTCACCATAAGCCAGATCAGCTGGAATCAATAGCTGGCGTTTGCCGCCGATTTTCATAGTTGCTACGCCTTCGTCCCAGCCAACGATGACACCGCCGACTCCTAGCGGGAAAGTGAAGGGTTGGCCGCGATCGACGGAACTATCGAACTGGGTGCCATCTTCCAACCAACCTGTATAATGGACTACGACCGTCTCGCCTTCTTCAGGAGAGGCGCCTTCACCTTCAACTATGTCATAATATTTCAAGCCACTGTCGGTTTCAATATAGTCTTCCGGATCTACTTCTGTCATTTCCACGGGTTCGGGGGGTTCGGTCACTTCCACTAGTTCGACTTCCATGACGAGTGTTGAATCAGGAGGAATATCTCCGCCTCCCTGGGGTCCCAAGGCGAGATCGGAAGGGATGATTAGAAAACGCTTGCCGCCTTCATTCATGCTACTGACCCCTTCATCCCAACCGGGAAATACGGCGTCAACAGTGCCAACGGTGAATGAAATGGGTTCGCTGTCTGCAGAGGAGACGACAAAACGATCGCCATTATCTTCCCTGACCCAGATGGTGAAATGGGTAGAAACAGTGCCACCATCTTCTGGTGCGGGGCCATCCCCTTCAACAATATCATGATATTGTAAGCCACTGTCGGTCGTGGTGAGATCGCTTTCATCAACGGCGACTGGCTCGGGTGGTGCCTCTACAGACAATAGTTCAACATCGAGGATAATTTGCGAATTCGGCGGTATCGTACCAGCTGGCTGATCACCAAAGCCCAGTTCCGGAGGAATAATAAGCTGTGCTTGGCCACCTTCCTTCATCAAGCCGACGCCCTCTTCCCAGCCCGGTAACAATTGTTCGCGACCAAATATGACAGTTACAGGTTGATCGTTTCCGTAGCTATCCCCAAAGACGGTGCCATCAGGCAAGGTGCCTGTAAAGTGCATAGTGATGACATCACCTTCTTGGGGCGAAGCACCGTCACCGGCTGTTTTCTCGACATATTGCAAGCCACTTTCGGTTGTTAAAGCGCCTTCGACAACGATGGGCTCAGCCACAGGTGGCTCGTCTTCAGTTATTTCAGGTAATTCACCGCCGGTCTCAGTTTCAATTGTGTTCTCACTCTCGATCACTTCGGATTCTGTTTCCTCGGGCGGGGTCGGTGTCGCCGGGCCACAAGCAACTGTGAGTAAGAGGAGCAACGTCGCTGCCAAGAGCCACGTCAATTTGTTCATTTGTTGTTTCACTTAAATACTCCTTGTCGATTTCGTTTCTTGAACGGTGATCACCAACTTGCAGGTAGCGGCCACCGACATGACAACTCCCTAATGTTATCGCTTGCAAGCGTATTTCACCAGTGAAAGTAAATCACGTTCAGATTTCTATCACGTCAGCGAGTAGCCGGTGGCGAGAGGCGAGCCTTGAGGGAATTGGCAAATGTGCTCCGGTTACTCTGAGGGACTTCTCAGCGAAGAATTCTCTTCGCATTGCTGATTTGTGGGTTTGTTTGCTGTGCTCAAGACTATACCTGTACAGCCCGTCTGGATGACAACGAACATTTGATTGATATATTTTCTGTGTGTTCGTTTTGAGGCCAGTCCTGGACAAAGTTATAATTGGCCGTTATGCCAAAATTCAGCGTGAGAGAGCAGAGGGTGGCCGGACGATTTCTGATAGTGGCTTGTCTATTGCTCTTCTATGCCCTGGCGCTATCTTCAGCTCTGGCCAAGTCGCCAACTAACGACGAACCGGCGCATATTCTGCGCGCATTTGCGCTGATTCAGACGGATGACCTGCGTTTCCAGGTAGGGCATGCTCCGTTTAGCCACCGCCTTATCGGAGTGTTGCTGCCAACTGAAGCAGATCTGCCGGATGTCGGCCAGTTGTCACTTTGGGAGGAGGGCGAGCGATTACAGATTGCTTCTCAGCTCCTGTGGGATTCAGGTTTAAATGTGGATCGCGTTCTTTTCCTAGGAAGGCTGCCAATTATATGGTTGGGCCTACTGCTAGGAGCCTTGATCGGAAGCTGGGCATTATCATGGCATGGGCGGATAGCAATGGCTATTTCTTCGATCTTGTTCGCGGTCTCGCCAAATTTAATCGCGGCAGCAGCGTTGGCGACCACCGACCTCGTAGTAACGGCGACCTATTTCGCCACTGTTTATGCCTGGTGGCAATATTGGCGTAGCAGGCGAGTCGTGTGGTGGCTAATGGCAGCAGTATGCTTGGGAATGGCATTGGCGACTAAATTAACGGCCGTCTTGTTATTGCCAGTTTTGTTCTTACTGACTCTTCTGTTTATACGCCGGGGACGATCTATTTGGCGGCCTTTTTTGGCATGGTTGTTCTTGCTTCCGGCTGCATTTCTTGTCGTCTGGCTCATCTACGGCTTTGAGCTAGGTTCGGTGGAGGGTTTGCCTTTTGCAGCGCCCATTCCGACATACGTAACTAGTTGGCAGAGTGTAATGGGTCATGTTGAAAGAGGTCACCAGGCATTCTTCTGGGGGGATCTATCCGGCGATGGGTGGTGGTATTACTTCCCAGTGGCCTTTCTGATCAAGACGCCGATCACAACGTTAACATTGCTCATGGTCGCATTGGGTGTTGTTATTGTGCGTCGCGATCTTTGGTACACGGCCGCTTTCTTGCTGTTACCGGTGGCGGCATTGTTTGGAGCGGCTATGATCAGTCGTTTAAATATTGGTTACCGGCATATCTTGCCCACGTTGCCATTCTTGATGGTGCTGTCTGGAACTGCTGTCATTTTGCTACGTCGCTGGTCATTTACCCGTGTTCTGCTCATTCTCGGACTGGTCTGGTATGTAATAAGCGGCTTGCGGCAGAATCCGCACTATCTGGCCTATTTCAATGAAGCCGTTGGCGGGACCTCACAGGGGTATAAATTCCTGGGAGATTCTAATCTTGATTGGGGACAGGACCTTAAGCTTCTGGCGGAAACGATGGCTGATCAGGGAGGGGAATGGACCGTATCCTACGCCGGTGTGAGCGATCCGGTCTATTACGGCATTGTCGATCACGTTTTGATTGACTTTGAGTCGGCTGGGGTAACTTTTGCCAATGCCAATCCACCTGCAGGTCGATATGCGATTAGTGCGAATCACCTGCACGGACTTGTGCCGGATGCCGACATCTACGATTGGTTCCGTCGGCGACCGCCATCATTTACTCTAGGTGGTTCAATCCTCGTCTATGACGTTGAGGAACAAAGGCAAGGGCAGTGGGTTGCTCAATGTCTCGATCCTACCCCTTTGTTGACTCCTGAGGACGTGCAGAATTTACTTGGATCTCCAGACTTACGGCATCTTTCCTTTGACTGCCAGCAGGCTTTTGTACTAGCGGACGGTGGATCTCCAGGTTGGTTCATTTTACCCCAAGCTGACGCCTGGTGGTTTTTAAAGCATATCTCTCCTCCCGTGTCAGATAAGCTGCAGCTCGTCTATCGCCATCAAGCCACGGCTGGCTCTCCGTCCTTTGACGTCTACTATTGGATTGGTGCAGATGGTGGTGCACTAAGTGAAGGTTGGTTAAGAGAAGCAAAGTTGCCCGATGGAAAAGCTGTGAGGTTGCCTTACGCGCCAAACGAGATAGCACAGCTAGAGGGTTACCAGATTGATGGTGAACAATGGCTCACCTTGTGGAGTGTCACCTCTCAAGCGCCAGAGCCGCTTTCGCTGCGGGCTCACCTGTACACGGAAGAAGCCCTTCCTCCACTAGCCGGGGATAGTTTGGGTTTCAGCAGCGAACAATGGCGAGAGGGCGATAGAATCATACAGCGATTTATATTCCCTGGGGAATCGACCGCAATCGGCTTAGAGACCGGAATGTACAATTATCAAACACTCGAGCTGCTGGGTGAAGCATTGCAGCTCCCTAAAAATTGAGCCGTGATGGTTGGGTTAAGATCACAACCATCTGGCAAGGAATGTTAGTGCGCATGCAAGGCAATCAAAGCAAATCACGGACTCGGCTTATGCTGCTAATCATATTGCTGCTTTATTGCGCTTTGGCTATTGGCTTTGGGGTAGTGAATCCTCTCTTTGAAGCACCCGACGAACATCTTCATTTTCTTACAGCCCGCTACATCGCAGATACGGGCAAATTGCCTAATGTAACAGACCAAAGACGCCTGGCGGGCCAGGAGGCAGGCCAGCCACCACTCTACTATGTTTTGGGAGCCTTGATCATTTCTCCGTTTAATGGTGCACCAGCGGAGGAAAAACTGTGGCCAAATCCTACCGTACGGCTTGGCGAGCCTCAGCCCTTTAACGTCAATGCTTTTGTTCATGGTGAATCCGAAAGGTGGCCGTGGAATGGTTATGCATTGGCTGCTCATTTGCTACGTTTGATTTCCGCTGTTGCTGGCGTGGGCACTCTCTTGTGTATCTATGGGAGCGGGCGCTTGCTGTGGGCGGAACAAGCGGAAATTGCTTTGTTGGCTACGGCTCTGGTTGCTTTCTTGCCGCAATTTCTGTTCTTGCACGGGGCAGTAACGAATGATGTCCTGATCATTTTCCTCAGCTCATTTGTGTTGTGGCAGCTGCTACGTCTGTGGCAGGATAGCGTGACGACATTGCGCCTATTGCTCCTCGGAATCACGATCGGCCTGGCGATACTCACCAAAATGGCAGGTCTCTTGTTGTTAGTAATGGCCTGTGGCGTGTACCTCCTATTGGCATGGCGTGACTCTCGACACATGGAAGCGGAAGCATTGGCCTGGTCCGGCTGGATGCACCGGCTTTGGTACATGGCGTTGTTTTTGATGCTGCCCGTCTTGTTATTGAGCGGCTGGCTGTTGGTTCGTAATTGGATCTTGTATGGGGATATTACAGCCGTCAACCAGTTCGTAGAAATACATGGAGGCAACCGCCATTTCACTTTGCGCCAGGTCTGGGGTGATCTGGATCGTGTCGCCCTATCCGCGATCGCATATTTTGGTTGGATGAATTTGCGCCCGCCGGCGTGGATCTACGGTATATGGGTGGGAATCGTTCTCGGCGCAGCGTCTGGCCTACTTCCGCTGGTCTGGAGGACCAGAGGACGATCCGGCACGACTACGCATGGCCGCCTGGCTGTGTCTGATCGAACCATAGTAGCCGCTTGGCTGGCTTTTTGGGTGTTATTGGTATTTGTCTCCTGGTTACAGTTTATGATACGGACGCCGGCCGATCAAGGGCGCCTGCTCTTTCCGACACTACTGCCTGTGTCTCTGCTTGTGGCATTCGGTCTGTCACAGTGGCGTCAGCGCTGGCTGCTTTGGAGCGCGGCGCTTTTGGCCCTGCTAAGCTCGGCTTATTCGCTGCTAGTGGTACTCCCGATGGCCTATGGCCCTCCACCAACTATTCTTGAAAGCGATATCCCAACCGATGCAAGCCGAATAGACGTCTCCATGGGGCAAGGGCTGGAGGTCGTGGCGGTTGAAACAGAGTCGGATGTTGTACATGCAGGGGATTGGATTTGGATTACATTGTATTGGCGCGCAGACGCGGGAGTGGAAGATGCCTTGTTTGAAACACTCGCGATATACGATCGGAATCATGAGCGGGTGGGGCAGCAGAGAAATTATCATGGCGGCGGAACCTACCCGGCTACTCTTTGGGAACCTGGCGCGATCGTTGTCGATCGGTTGGGTGCGAAACTTACGGAAGATGTTGCGTTGCCTACTCAGTTACGTTTGTTGCTAAAGGTTGGGGAGGATCGGGATCCTGTGGAAATCGCAAGGGTGAAAGCGGTTCCTGATGCGTGGCCGAAGAGATCGGACACGGTCGCCGCACGGCTTGGGGAGGGGTTGGAGTTGGTCAATGCAGAGTTCACCCCGCAGATTGCAGAAGCAGGTACGGCCGTGAATGTCAATATGCGTTGGCAAGTAAGTGAAGCGCCTGGCCGAGAACTCACCACATTTGTCCATTTAGGTGATCCAAACCAAGTTCCCTTGGCCCAGGCGGATGGCCCGCCATTCGGGGGAGGGTACCCAACATCAAACTGGGCACCAGGGGAGGTGCTAGATGATGGCTATTCACTGATCATTCCGGAAGATCTAGACCCGGGACAATATCCAATCCAGGTGGGCATATATGAACCGGACAGCGGCGCACGTTTGCCACTATGGATTGGTGAGGAACGCCAAGCACAAGATGCTTACCCAGTGGGTTGGCTGACCGTTGAGTAAACCACCTGTATTGGGTGGTCTACCGCACGATTATACGGCGAATATCGCCATCGTTATTCTCCGGGTCGAGTTCTGCATAATTTCCGACATACAGTTCTCCTTTGGAGTCTTCACCAAAAGTGCTAATCTGGAAATTTGTTGGTATCGCGGGAGAAGGGGTCCAAATACGGCTACCAGTTCTAGTTAGCATCCACATTCGCCCGGTGCAGAAGTCGGCAAACACGTACCGTCCAACCAAGTTCGCGTATTGCTGACCACGATAGACGTAACCGCCTATTACCGAACAGTCGGCCGCGGATTGGTCATATTCATAGATGGGCACTGTGAATTGAGTACCCTCGGGGCAGGTATCGGCCACACCTGGGTCCACGGTGCGATAGTCTACAGTGCCTTCGTAACAATGCCAGCCATAATTTTCACCGCCCGTACTGTTGGCCGGTTGAAAATTAATCTCCTCACGTAGCCATTCGCCGACGTCGCCGAGATATAAGTCTCCGGTCAACGAATCAAAGCTAAAACGCCAGGGATTGCGGAGACCTGTAGCCCAAATCTCATCACATTGTCCGTCAGGGCCATCAACAAAAGGATTGTCAGACGGTACGGAATAGTATCCTTGGCCACAATCCGGTTTCTTTGCTCCGTTTTCATTGACATCAATTCTTATCATGTTCCCAAGTAGGATGTCTCTACGCTGGCCAGAGTTGTTCGGATCTCCCGTCCTGTACCATGGGTCAGGACCTCCGTCGCCAAAAGCAGCGTAAAGATAGCCGTCCGGACCAAAATGCAGGTCTCCGCCACTGTGAACCTGGAAAGCTGGGTTACTGGGTCTGCCTGCTTTTTCAACGCCCATTAGTGTCACTCTGCTATCTACATTGGCATGATTGGGATCGCCAGGATCCACATGAAACCTCTCGATGGTAATGACATGGTTGTTATTGGTGTACTTGACAAAAAAGAACGGTACGGAAGGAAATTGAGGATGAAATACAAGTCCAAGGAGTCCTTCTTCCCAGTTTTCCGTGGATACATCTTCTTTGATGTTGAGGAAAGGGTCAGACAACCAAGATCCATCAGGATAGACAATATAGACGCGCCCTTCAAGGCCGGCAACAAACAGACGTTCGTCTCCAGCATTAACGATGGCAGAAATGGTGCCTGTAGGCAAGTCGGTGGCAAAAGGTTCGAGCGCCAGCCTGGGCAAGATATCTGGTACAGACACAAGCGGAAGGTAGAGGGCTTGATCGTTTGGGCCTGCGGACTGTCTGGCGCTAACATGGCTACCAACAGTAGTCACAATTGTTGCCAGCCCGATTAACAATAAAAACAGCAACAAGAGTTGCTTCCCCTTTAACATGTTTGTTATTCTCCTACTCGTAATTTCATCTAAGGCTTTAATTCCAGGACAAATGATTGGGAGTTTGAGCCTTTCATGTCGTAGTGATTGTCGAATGCGGCGACGAAATGATTAAGGCCGGCTTGCGGTAACGATCGACTTAGCATCACGTTTGTATGAACTATTCCACCTGGCCCAGAATTTACATCATATTCATGAATGGCCACTACACTGTTAGCGTCATAAGGCTTGACATTGAAGCCGTCGCCTGGAACACCTTCAAGAAATAGCCCACCTTCGAGGAGTAGCAGCACACCTGGTTGCCAGATAGGCCCACTGATACGTGTGATCTGGTGTGCATCACTCACTGTTGTTGGAGGTGGTGGCACGGAAATTACCACAACTTGAGGAGAGGGAGGCAAGTCTGTGCGCAATCTTGTCTCTGATCCGCTGTCACTGCCTGGAATACGAAAGGTCTGGTGAGCGAGGCTCGCCCCATCCTCAAAAGAAACGGATACGGTGGCGCCAATCAATTCAATGCCAGAAACGCTGCCGGACTCATTGGGTCCAGGCGCTCCAACGCCTTTAATGCTATTTGGGTCTACATCTACTGAAAAACGAAACTCTTCTCCAGGATCAAAACTTTGGAAATTTAGCTCCAAGATATCAAAACCGCCCCCATGTGGGCCGTCGTAGCTGTGGCCGGCGAAGTTGGTTCCTCCACTGCGGTCGACCTTCAAATCCTTAGCCAGCGTGTCACCCCCTTGGCCATAAGGGTCAAAAACCATGTCAGGGAAAACAGCCGTACTCAGGTCGAACTGCACCTGAGTAATTCGCTGGTCATTGGTCGAGTTGTTGCGAAGGATAAAGGAACCTTTGTTGAAGGTGCTGGCATTGATGCCCCCATCGGGCGTTATTTGTACTAGAACGTCATATGGAGAGGATGGGAGCGAGGGCGTAGGAATCGGGGAAGGTGTAGGATCGTGGCGTATTACCGGCAAGTGAGTGAACGATGGGCGAGAGGTTTGGGCGCGAAGGCCTGGAACGCGCTGAGATGAACGTATGGCTGAAGCAAGCAAGAGTAGCAAGAGCAGGCTTGCTAAGAAAATTGCAAGCCGCCGGCTGCTAAGTATTTGGCTCATCGTAGATCTGAATTAGCATTTGTGAATTATTCTACAAGTTCGTGGGGAGTATACGCCGCTTGTGAGCAAAAGCAAGCGAACTTACCAGCAAAGGGGGTTAGGGCATTAGGACCATGATGAAGCTGTGATCTGGCAATGGCTGCTCAGCCTGGGAGGCGGGGAGCCGTTCACCGGTGAGTTGAGAGTATACGCCAATGTGTAGCATAGCTGCGTGCGCCGGTACTGAAGGTAAACGGCGAACGTCATGGATGACGTCGCCTTGTTGCCAGATATGAGTTGGACTCAGCCCTTTGTTTGGTTGGCCATCGGCTTGGGCAAGCAGTTGGCCATCTTCGTCAAATACGTGAACGAAAACCTGGTAGTCTTCGGTTGGTTGTTGCAGAGCATGCCACCAAAGTGACAGGTGAAAAACATCTTCCTCGCGCCGGGTTTCTAGCCCCTCCAGCGTAAATATGTCAGCAAAGTTGATCGGTTCAGACAGCGGACTTGAAATGGCAAGCGGCGATCGCGGGCGTACGACTGTTTCGAGCAGGTGTGGTGGGTCAAGTGGAGCGCCATCGCGCATAGCCTGGATCTTCTCACCGCCAGTTCGAAGTTGGACGGAAACTTCAGTTTGAGTTGGGCCGCGCAATTCACCCTCGGGAATTAAGACAAGGGTATCATTGTAGAGATCTCCGGCGTGCCAACCCTTTGTTGGGGAAAGTCCATTTCCAGGGAAGGTATATTGTTCCTCTAGTTTCTGCCAGCCGTCCGGATCGAGTACAAGTAATTGCACGCCGATTACATAATCTTTTTCGATGTCTTTGAGCGCTTGCCAGGTGATGTTTAGGTTGACGGGACGGCCGACGGTCATAGATTCAACGTCTGCTGCGAAGAGCGCCAATTCACCATTAAAGGTTAAGCTTTCTTTTTGTTCGACTGCGGTGTTATCTGGTAACGGCCTCGCCTTAGGGTAAAGTGCGGGAAGGAATAGGATTAGGAGCAGCATGGTGGATAATATGGGCATTAGCGTGGCGATGAGGACGGCTTGATCTTGACGGCGCGGAGCCCACCAACGCGAGAAACCCACGGCTGATAGCCAAGCAACTCCTGGCATTACTGGCAGCCACCAGCGACCCTCAGGAACCAGATATCCTGCTCCTCTCACGGTTAATGCCTTGACGGCAAAGTAAAGAACGCTGATGGCAAGGACCCCCAGTACAACTGCAAAGGTCAAGACACGTGGCGCACGAACTGTAGGGCGGCGCAACCAACCGAGTAGTGAGAAGAGAAGAAATAATGCCCAGATGAGATAGAGCCAGTCGGGACCGTATCCTATTCCCCCTGCGCTCCAATCCAACCAGAACGAACGCCAAATTTCACCCAGCCAGGTTAGAAGCGGCAGCAAATCGGCCAGATTTAGGGTCAAAAGCTGACCGATGGGAAAACTGCCTTCTAGTCCCAGCGTGTCCTTCATGCGGATTGTGTTTAGCAACAGCCAGGCTGCCCACAAAGGCAGCAGACCGGCCAGAGCAAAAAGTCCACTTTTCACTGCCTGGACGATGTTTCTGCTGCGGATCAGGATGATTAGTGAGGCCGCAACAAGATAGATTAGTACAAATGCGCCATTGGCCTTAGTCAGGATTGCAGCTGCACACAACAACCCCAACAGAAAAAACCATTTCGGCCCTTTCTCATTATGGATGATGAGTATTGTGTATGAGAGAACAACAGCAGATACGGCTGTTAGTGGCATATCGTTGTTCACAGAGCCACTCAGATGGATGAAGTTGGGTTGGAAGGCCAGCAGACTTATCATTAGCAAGCCGATAGCGGGCGTATAGACATCTCGCCCGGCGCGATACAGTGCCGCCAAACCGATTACACCCAGGAATGTAGCTGCAATTCGACTGGTGTACAAGAGCGGTGTGTTCTGTGGTGACACATGAACAACAGGATTTAAATTTCCCTTGTGTGTTGCCAGGAATGAGGGATTCTTTGGCCAAACAATTGGAGGAGGTGGATTTACCGTTGTAGGAGGAACAGGTACTCCTATCCCAACCAGTGCAGCGAAGGTGAAATAGAGAGGGGGCTGATGCCATTCTGTATAACGGATTTCACTATCCACTAGGCCTCGATTTGGTAGATTGCGAATCTGGCGCATTACTTGGATGTATTCAAAATTAAGAAGCTCGTTTGGCGTAGCGTGGGCAGGCAAGCGGATAACGATCCAAACGGCTGCTCCAAAATAAAGTATCAGGAGCGGTATGAACAACCAGTGAAATAAAGAATCGCGCTGTGGTTTCTGCATGGTTTTCTGGGTTAGCTAATCGCGAACCCTGTGCAAGAGAATTATAACCAAAAGAGAGCATGATGGGCAGATTACGAAGCTTGTCATTGTAGGGTAAGGCTGGGTTTTTGTAGAGCTAGGCCTTGAGATGGTGTTCTATGGTAACTTGAAGCATCTTGAGAGTAAGTTATAGTATTGACGCTATGCAGGATAGGGGAAAGAAGGTCGTGATCACCGGGGTCACGGGTTTCGTTGGCAGTGCAATAGCACGTGCGATAGCAGAGGACGACATAGATCTACATGCTCTTGTACGACCAACCTCTGATCGCTGGCGGGTCAGAGATTTGCCTATCACCTGGCATATTGGCGATATCACAGTTGCTGAAAGTCTGAAGCATGTGTTTGATGGAGCCGATTGGGTTATTCACGCGGCTGGAATCTTGGGGCAGGCGGGCATTTCGGAGTCGACTTACCAGCGAATAAACGGTCAGGGGACAAGAAATGTTTTGGCTGAGATTTCTCGCAGCGAAGGACAACCTCGCGTCGTTGTGATCAGCAGCGCGGGAGTTCTTGGCCCGATTGTTGAAGATGAAGGGGCAACTGTTGCTAATGAATCTTCGCCCTTGGCACCTAGTAACCCATATGAGCGGAGTAAAGCAGCAGCGGAAATGATAGCCAGGGATTATGCAGAAACTGGCATGCCAATCATAATTGTACGTCCTGAATTCATTTATGGTCCGGGTGATTTACACGTACTGGGATTGTTCCGAGCCATTCAGCGCCGCCAATTTTTCTATATTGGACATGGTAGAAATACGTGTCATCCTACCTATATTGATGATGCAGTCGACGGCTTACTTCGTTGTTTGAAATTTGGTAAGCCAGGCGAAATTTACCACATTACGGGGCCACGAGTGGTGACGTTTCGCGAGTTAGCGAGAACTATCGCTGTATTTGAAGATGTGCCAGTGCCGCGTCTGTCGCTGCCGAAGCGAGTCGTCTGGACCGGGACGTCGATACTGGAGTTTTTCGCTTCACGGGCGGGTATCACAGTTCCGCTGAGCCGGACAGGTGTGGCCTTCTTCAGCGAAGACCGCCGATCGACTAGTTCCAAGGCGCAGAAAGAACTGGATTATGTGCCACGTTTTGATTTGCAGGAAGGGGTGAAACTTACTGTAGCCTGGTATCGCGAACAAGGTTTGTTGCGTTAAGTTATTCGCGTTTGAAGTGCTTTATGCCGGTGGATGTGGCAACAATTGCCTCGGTGGCCATAGCTAGGAAAAAACCGTGCTCAACAACTCCAGGGTAAGCCTTAACCTCCAGAGCCAACTGACGGGGATTGGCAATCTCCGCAAAGTGGCAGTCTAGAATGATGTTACCTTCGTCTGTGATAAAGGTCTCGCCGTCATTTTCGCGTATGACAGGCTGGGATCCAAGAGCGCGTAAGAAATCGGATACGGGTCTCTGGGCAAAGGGAATAACCTCAACTGGCAGCGGGGCTCGTGTGCCAAGACGGTGCACCAACTTGCGTTGATCCCCGATTATTATGAAGCGCAAGGAGGAGGAAGCAACGATTTTTTCGCGAAGGAGAGAGCCTCCTAATCCTTTGATGAGGTCAAGCTGCGGATCAATTTCGTCAGCGCCATCGATAGTCACGTCCAATGTTGGTTGTTCTGATAATGTAGTGAGGGGAATCCCCAATGATTGAGCCTGACGAGCGCTTTGTTCTGAAGTGGGAATGCCAACGATATTGTTTAGCCGGCCTTTTTGTAGACGCTGTCCTAACTCTTGTACCATCAGCAAGGCCGTACTTCCGGTGCCAAGGCCCACGATCATGCCCGATTTTACTGCGTCTACTGCTGTTGCCGCTGCCAGACGTTTTAGTTCATCAATATCAACAGTCATAAGTGCTCTTACAGGCGTTGGATTGGTTGTTTGCCAATCCAACGCCGATTCTTTTATTGGATCAAGGTTTGTAATTCTGTGGCTACATCGGCGCCAAGATGAAAGTGAATCACACGGCGGCCTTCCTGGCGTAAAGCCGCTCCGTCGCCCAAAGCCTGCGCAGTTTTCAGAACGCCGAAAGTAATACTTGATTGCGGCGAACCGGCTTCATCCGGAATGGAAAGGTCTGTTGGCATCGTAGATGTTAACTGGATGAAAAGACCGTTTCCAGCATCGCCCTTGTGCAATTGCCCTGTCGAATGGAGAAATCGGGGGCCGTATCCTACGGTTACCGCCATCTTGGTCTGGTCGCGTATGTACCGGCGTAGAGTGCGCAGCGCGGCATCTGTTGCGGAAGAAGGCTCAACGTAGGCCTGGACTGCAACATAATCGCCGGACTGAGCCTGGTCAAGAAATTTTTGCAGGTTAGTGGCTGTTGCCTCTTCTGTTTCAGCGGGGGGCAATGTGCCTGATTCTTGATAAGCGTTGATCATCTTGCGAGCTTGGATCTTGGCCGCTTCTACATTGGGTTGGTCGAAAGGTTGGATACCTAAACGATAACCGGCAACGGCCGTGGCCATTTCCCAAATGAAAAACTGAGCTCCTAAGTCATAGAGATCGTTGAGAGGAAGCTGTAGCATGGGAAAACCTGCGTCTTTAAGCGCTTCTACTTGTGCATCAAGCGTTCCATTTCCACTTAAGCGCATATATACGAAAAGACGATCCGGCCCATACTTGTCCGGAGTGCCGATTGATTCTCCAACAACCGGCAATATGCCTTTACCATCTTTGCCACTGCTTTCAGCGATCAACTGTTCCACCCAGTCGCCAAAGCTCGCCAAAGGCGGAGAGGTGACCAATGTAACTTTATCGCGCCCTACTTTGGCCAATTCGCCCATTGTTGCACCCAATAGAGCGGCTATATTAAGATCAGCGGGTGCACCTTTACCGCCACCGGAGTTGCTGGCCGCGGTGAGGGCACGGTCTAGCAGAAGCCGGACATCTACGCCTACGAGGGCTGCAGGTAAAAGGCCAAAAAAGGAGAGAGCCGCGTAGCGCCCGCCGATGTTGGGGTTGTTGAGAAACGTGGCGCGGAAATTGTACTTATCGGCTATTGTTGCGAGGTTGCTGCCCGGATCGGTTATGGCGACAAAGTGTTGGCCGGCGTTATCCTTGCCTAATGCTTCCGCAACGCGATTGTAGAAATACTTGAAGAAAGAGAGTGTTTCGGCCGTGCCGCCTGATTTGGTGGCAACAATAAAAAGTGCCTTGTTCAGGTCGATACTATTTTCTACCGCCGAGACAGCGCCTGGATCGGTACTGTCTAGGACAGCAAGGTCAAGATGGTTTGCGCTTACGCCAAAAATGTTACGGAATACTTCTGGAGCGAGACTGGAGCCACCCATGCCTAGCAATACAACGTTTGTATATCCCGCGGACTGAACGGCCGAAACCAGTTCCGACAAAATGTCCAAATTGGCATTCATCTCTTCAGCGATGCGCAACCAACCGAGGCGGCTATTGATCTCCGTGGCTTCTGGTTTCCAAACTGTATGGTCATGATCCCAGATGCGGCTGATAATGTCTTGTTCGTGCATTTCACGCAGCGCGTGGTCAACAAGGGGCTCATATATGCCGAGATTGGCCGCCATGGCCATGTGATTGGCCAACAGTTCGCGTCGCTTTTGAGCAACGCTTTCCATAAGGGACACAAACGCTTTGGCAAAGGCCGCAACGCCCTCTTCTTGTAGCTTTGTGGTGACAGTCTCTAGATCAATGCCCAGTTCTTCTAAGCGGGCGATCTTAGTACGAGCTTCATCGACATCGACAGTCAAGGCTATTTCAACCAGACCGTGGTTCTGATAGGCATCCAGTGTTGCCGGGGGCACGGTGTTCACCGTATTGGGTCCAATAAGCTCATCCACATAAAGGGTATCAGGATAGGCAGGGTTCTTGGTGCTCGTGCTAGCCCACAGTAAGCGTTGGGGCCTTGCTCCGCGCTTTGTCAAGTCGTGCCAGCGATCCCCACTGAAAATATCCTCGTATATTGTGTAGGCGATCTTGGCATTGGCGATAGCAATCTTGCCTTTCAACTCGTCGTTGCCAATGGCAGAAAGTGCTTTGTCAACGGCTGAATCTACACGGCTGACAAAAAAAGAAGCAACAGAAGCAACCCGGCTCACATCCCCTCCACGAGCAGCCAGTTTTTCCAATCCGTTGATGTAGGCGAAGGCAACGTCGGCGTAATTGTCATTGGAGAATAGCAAGGTTACATTGATGTTTATTCCGTCCCCGATCAATGTGGCAATTGCCGGTACTCCCGCCGACGTGGCGGGTACTTTAATCATCACATTCGGCCGTCCCAAGGTCGCAAAGAGCCGGCGCGCTTCAGCAATTGTGGCCTCTGTGTCATCGGCAAGGGTCGGATCTACTTCAAGGCTTATGTACCCGTCCAAGCCATCTGTTTCTTCATAAACGGGGTAAAGCAGGTCGGCCGCATGTTTGATATCTTCGATTGCCAAGGCCTCATATATCTCAGAGGTGGTGCAGCCCGTTTCTACTAAAAGTTGTATGGCTTCGTCGTAATCAGTGCTGTGGGCAATAGCCTTTTCAAAAATAGATGGATTTGATGTGACGCCGACCACACCGGCATCTATCAGTGCTTGCAAGCCGCCATCTTCTATAAGGCTACGCTGGATGTTGTCGTACCATACCGACTGGCCTAGTGTTGCTAATTCGTTCAAGGTGGTCATTCAGGATTCTCCTCTGTAAATCAAGCTTTCCAGCTTGATCGCAACCTGGAAAGGTTGCTTTACGTTTATGGTGGTGGGCGCTAGCCCCGGTAGTCTCTTTCGTAAACAGCTGTCAGCTTTCAGCCATCAGCTGTCAGAATATTCATTTTCATTCAAAGTGTTATGTTGCGGCGCTTGTGGTCTCCTCAAAATAATGTCGCTGGGCGACCGCTTCGCGATCAATAGATTTCGCCGATCGAATGGTTGGTGAGCAAATTCTATGATAGATTGGAAACTCCTTTTTTACGAACAGGGTGCTAATAGAAAGACGAGTTCTGTGTTAGCTACCTTACGCAGTTGTCATCTATTCGATTCTCTCGTCGGGCACCTGGCTCAAAGTTCATCCTCGGTCAAGTGCCATGCTCGTATAATTTCAGCTACGCTCCAGGCTTGTGCGACACAACCACGTGGCGTGAAAGGGGGATCCCCATCAAAAATTTCGCTAATGGTGCCCACACCGTGATCAAACAGGTGTTGGATCAGAGGCTCAAGATAGGAGCGTGCCAGTTCTGGATTCTGATAAACTTTAAGATGAGCAGTTACAAAAGGACCGATGAGCCAGCCCCAAACAGTACCTTGATGATAGGCAGCATCCCGCTTTAGCTGATCGCCGCCATAATCACCCGTATAATTCGTATCTTCAGGTGAAAGGGAGCGCAGCCCATGCGCTGTGAGCAAAATCCTGCCACAGGTGTCTACGATGGAACGCTGTTTAGATGGATCGAGAGGGCTATGCGGTAAAGATACGGCGAGCAATTGGTTGGGTCGCAGACTCAAATCGTCTCCATTGGGTGTGTCCAGCACATCATAGCAGTAACCTGCCTCCCGGTTCCAAAAACGACTAAAACCCTCTTGTACGTCCTCTGCAAGCTTTTCATATAGATCTGCTTCTTGCCCGATTATACCAGCAAAGTCGGCCATAATTCGCAAGGCATTGTACCAGAGGGCGTTGATTTCAACCGCTTTGCCAATTCGCGGTGTGACTACCCAGTCGTTTACTTTGGCATCCATCCATGTTAATTGTACGCCTTCTTCGCCAGCATAAAGAAGACAATCTGTCTTATCCATGTGGATGTTGTAGCGAGTACCGCGACGGTGCCAGGCGATTATGTTGGCCAGGACCGGATATAGCTCATGCAGAAGCTGTTCATCGCCAGTAACGGTCACGTATTGGCGAATCGCTTCAAAATACCAAAGCGTGGCGTCAACCGTGTTGTATTCCGGATCTTCACCTTCATCGGGGAAGCGGTTGGGCAACATGCCTTGATCGACGAATTGAGCATAGGTACGAAGGATGGTTGCTGCCACATCGAATCGTCCTGTGCAAAGCGTCAAGCCGGGTAAGGCGATCATGGTGTCCCGCCCCCAGTCACTGAACCAATGATAACCGGCAATTATGGAACGGCCGTTGGGCTCGGAAGGGGAAGGGCGCTCAACGATAAACTGAGCGGCGGCTAAGATCAACTGTCTACCTGTTGTGGAGAAGGGGGCACCAAATGATGAAGCTGCTAAATCGAGTAGCTGTTCTTCGTAAGCCACTCTTTCCACATACGCTTCATCTCCGTTTAGGCTCGCAGCCGCTTCAGTGGTGGCAACCATTGTGGCCGACTCGCCGGGTTGGAGAACGATACGCATTTGAGCAGCATATAGGTGATCTTCCTCTACATCATCTTGGCCGCGATATTCCTCCTGGCTAAGCAAGAAGTCTTCATACCACTCAAACGTGGGCGCGATCTCACCGCGATCACTGAAAAGGTAGAAGGGTACAGCGCCGTCAAACATCCGCAGACGAAGACCTCGCTCGACGGGCACGATCTCTGGCTGCCAATCGTTGATGATAGTTGTATTATGGTAGTCGCGATAATTGACAAAGGCTTTAGCCTGTAACAACATTGGGCCAGATGCGCGGGTGAGGCGATACTGGATATAGGTTGTGTTGGCCCCTTGCTGCATCCAAATCCGTTTTTCGAGCAGCGCATCCGCACAGCCGTATGTCCATACGGGTGTTGTGCCTTCAAGATGAAATCGATTCAAATTATGGTGTCCATCTGGCTCAGTTAAAGCTTCTCCGTTTCCCCAGCGATTGACGAATAATGGATAGGTGTGGCCACTCGCAGCGTGCAAGCCATCATATTCTGCTGTTTCGTCAAGTTTTGCTAGCAATAATGTTCGGCCTAAAGGAGGTCGGAGAGCGGCCATCAGGAGGCCGTGATAGCGACGGGTCAACATATTAGGCAGAGTGCCGGAGGCATATCCACCGATGCCATTAGTAACGAGCCACTCTTGCTTTGCAGCAACCTCTAGATTGCCACAGACCGCACGCGGAAAATCAAACGCCATATAAAAAACTTGCTCCTTCGAAAATGTAGCACAACCTTTCCAGGTTGTAGCTGCAAGCTGGAAAGCTCGCGTTACGGAACGGCCTTTTAACTTATTGCCGCTGAGCGCAAGCTCATGTTAACTCCTCAGAATATAATGTCGCCGGGCGACCGCTTCGTGTACAACAACTTACGCAGATTTCGCAGTTCGAGTGATTAGCAAGCGAATTCTGGGCTAGATGTGAATTTTCGTTCATAAAGTTGAGCATGATGATAGCGGCTGGATCCAGGCAATGTCCATTTTTTGTTCATCCTGACCATTATGACGAATATTGCGCGCTGCGCCAAATTTGTGGTTGCCCATCGATGGGATTGGGGTAGTATTTGCCAATAATTGGGGGTTGCCTGATCAAGGAAGGGCAGTGACACAGCAAACGACCGATCGTATCTTCATCATCATCCAGCGACTACGCGAGTCGTATCCGGATGCTCATTGTGAACTTAATTATGAAACGCCTCACCAATTGTTGGTGGCTACGATTCTCTCAGCCCAGTGCACGGACAAGCGCGTGAACCAGGTGACTCCGTCGCTTTTCGGCCGTTATCCTACCATCACCGATTTCGCCGCGGCGGACCGGGTCGAGCTGGAAGAAGCTATCCGTTCAACAGGTTTTTATCGCCAAAAGGCAAGATATATTCAAGAATCCAGCCGCACGATTCTACATGAGCATGGTGGGCAGGTGCCCGCTGACATGGACGGCTTATTGGAGTTAAGCGGCGTGGCCCGTAAGACGGCGAACGTGGTGCTTGGCGAGGTCTATGGCGTTGCCGAAGGGATTACGGTGGACACCCATGTCAAGCGGCTGGCGAATCGTCTGGGCCTCACCGATCAGACGAACCCGGTCAAAGTGGAAAGGGACCTGATGGCCATCGTACCACGTGAAAGCTGGATCGAAATCTCGCACTTGCTCATCTTTCATGGACGGCGTGTTTGTTTTGCGCGCAGTCCGGCTTGTGCGAATTGCAATTTGAATGATATTTGCCCATCAGCGGACTTGTAAAAGGTTGGAATAGTCATGGCTGGGTGCCAAAGTTGGAAGCTCGTTTAGCAGAGGAGGCTGATATGATTGCAGAGCAGATGCGCAAGTTATTTACTTTTAATCGCTGGGCCTGGAAGCGGGTGTTTGACAGTGTAGAGCAGGTTGGCGACACGGCATATAGGGAGGCCCGGCAATTGTTCGAGAACAGCATTCATGGCACGCTAGTACATTGTATGTCGGCCGAATACATCTGGTTGTCCCGCTGCCAAGGTCATAGTTCTGACTCGCTGTTTAACCCAGAAGATTTTGCGGACTTTGCATCGACTTACAAATTTTGGCGGCCGATATTTGACAACTGGGCAAGTTATCTGCACGATTTAACAGATGAGCAATGTTCTCGCGTTATTGATTACAGCAACACGCAAGGCAACGATTTTTCACTACCATTGGTAGACATTTTGCAGCACGTGGTGAACCATGCGACAGAGCATCGCAGCCAATTGACCCCGATTCTCTTTCATATGGGTTTTCCAACGAAGCCTCTGGATTATGTATACTTCCGATTGCAACTGTAGGCTGTTGGTTAGCTGGGGGAGTTAATGTTCGGTAGAAGTCTGAGGAGCGTAAGGGGCTCGCCAACTGGGTGATTTATGGACATGGACGACTTGCCAACCGTTCACACCTTGCACAAGGACACGGCTTTCGTTGTGTGTGCGATGGGTCAGGCTGCCGTCTGCGCTGGCCCGGGTGAGCATAAAGGTATAGCTGACGATAGCCGTGTCACCATAGATCTGCACCCGAGGCTCAAGTAGATCGTAGCGAAAGTCGCCGCTTGTTCCTGCCCAGGCGTGCTCGATCATGAAAAAGTGAAAATCTAAGCCGTCCTGACGATGAGGGGTCACGAACCATTCATACAAAGAGAGTTCTTCACTTGTCGTGGCTCTGTACGTTTCCGCGTCCTGGGTAAAGACGCTTCGCAAATGCCTGTCCAGGAACGCCCAAATCTCCTTTTCTGTACTGTTGTTCATAATCCTTGATCCAAAAATTGTAAGGCCATTTGTACACGATCGTCGATTTCGTTGACGTCGCGGGGGATGTTTTGTAGCGCGGACTGTGCTTCGACGATGCTGAAGCCGAGACCGGTGAGGATATCGATAACGTCAGCATCCACATCACTTACCAATGGGACGGCCGTGGACACCAAGGTCATATCTAATTTGTCTCGTAATTGAAACATGATCCGTTCGGCTGTTTTTTTGCCGATGCCGGGAACACGCTGCAACACGGCCGTCTCTTCGCGCATGATGGCACTCTTAAGCAGTTCAGGACTGAGCGTGCCTAATATGGAGAGGGCCACCTTGGGTCCAACGCCGTTGACACCGAGAAGCAATTCGAAAAGCTGCAGATCTTCTGCTGATTCAAAGCCATAGAGCGCAAGTTCCGTTTCACGCACAATTAAATGGGTATGCAGGTAAATTGACCGTCCTGTGCCACCTACGTTTTCCAATACATTGCGCGGGGCGTTGACCCGCACACCGATACCGCCTACAACAATAACAAGACTGCTTTCTTCAATCTTCAGTATTGTTCCTTGAATTGTGGCGATCATCTATGCGGCGACCTCGGATTAGGAATCAGTCAAAGCAGCGTATCGTTGGTACTGATGGTGCGTAAGCGCTACAGCCAAACCGTCTGCGGCGTCGTCGGGACGGGGTGTTTCTTCCAGGTCGAGCAGGTTACGTACCATAAGTTGGACTTGAGCTTTAGTGGCCTTACCGTAGCCGGTGACCGCGTCTTTGATTTTTGGCGGCGAATACTCGGCAATGGGAATATTGGCATTGGCAAGGGCCAACAACAACACACCACGCGCTTGCCCGACGCTGATGGCAGTGGTGATATTACGGCCGAAAAACAGTTCCTCGACACCTGCGCTGTCAGGCTGATATGTGGCGATTAAGTTGTTCAGTTCGTTGTAGATGCTTTGCAATCGGGTAGGTGCGTCTTCTCCGGCTTGCGTTTTGATTACACCGTAAGTGACGACTGATAAACGGCCGTCGATGCTATCGATGATCCCATACCCCGTGCTGGCTGTGCCTGGATCAAGGCCTAAAATGCGCATAATGTTGACAGCTTAAGAAGGGGTTTCTCTGTGCACGGCTTCACCTAGGCCATCTCCATCGCCGCAATCGCCTCGTCCGTGACCTCGAGCGTGGAATATACATTCTGCACATCATCCAGGTCTTCGATTTTCTCGATTAGGCTCATCACCTGCATGGCCTGATTCTGTGGCAGTTCGATGGAATTAATGGGATCATAAATGACGTTCGCTTCGTCCATGGTGATTTCCGCTTCTTCCAAGGCCAATTGCACAGTTTGAAAATCTTCCAGATCAACGAATATTTCGGTGATCTCTCCGAAATCAATATCCTCGGCGCCGGCATCAGCGGCAATCATGAATAGCTCATCCTCGTCGACCGTACCGGTAATGCCAATATAGCCCTTACGCGTAAATTGCCAGGCGACTGATCCGGCATCAGCCATGTTTCCCCCGTATTTGTTCACTGCATGGCGCAATTCAGCAATGGCGCGACGGCGATTATCGGTGACTGTTTCAACCAGCAAGCCAATACCGTGCTGCGCGTATACTTCGTAGACCATCTCCGTTAACTCACCGCCGGCGAGTTCGCCCGTGCCTCGTTTTATCGCTTTTTCGATATTGTCCTTGGGCATATTGGCGGCTTTGGCTTTGCTGACGATCAAGCGCAGAGCGTTGTTGGTTTCAGGATCGCCTCCCCCATTACGGGCGGCGATGGTGATCTCTTTGGCTATGCGGGTGAAAACCTTGCCGCGTTTGGCATCGGTGGCTGCTTTTTTATGTTTAATGGTGGACCATTTGGAATGTCCGGACATTTTGCTCTCTCCACAGGTAAAATTTGTCTTCTATTGGGAATCTAAATTATAGCACAATCCTCACAGATCCTGGCTTTCGGCGACACTTACCGGGTCACCGGGGAACATTACCGGCATCATCTGCGGCGCATAGCGCTGGGCCATGTCGCTGCTCACCTTGTAGCTGCTGCATATCTCGCTATATAGTCGACCACTCGTGCGCCACGTTCTTTCCTGCGTATCGGGATCCAGGGCGATAAGGCCGAATCGTTGTGTCCAGCCCCGGTCCCACTCGAAGTTGTCTACCAAGCTCCAGTGATAATAACCCATTACCGGGTAACAGAAACTGATCGCTTGCCATATTTGCCGCAAATGATCCATGATAAAGGCGGGACGTTGCTTGTCGCGCGCATCGGGCAAACCATTCTCGGTGATAAAGATCGGTTTTTTGTAACGTAGGACATGTTTAATGGCTCTATAGAGGCCATATGGATAAACTTCACCATAATTGCCATCGCTGACAAGTGCATCAGGGCCCCACTGTTTATCAATTACATCCTTGCCGGGTGGGAATTTGACATAAAATCGCGTGTAATAGTTAATTCCAACAAAATCAAAGCTGCCAGCAAGGTTTTTGATTTTTCCACGACCAAACGGCCAACGAATACGGCCGTCTTGTAATGCATCCAGCCAGAAATCATTAAACATTCGTGAAATGCGCGATGCCCACCAGTGATCAAGCCTGTTCCCGTCTAACCGGGGTTCGATGATGGGAAAGTTTTTGGCTACCCCAACGGGCGCATCGGGATATTTATCTTTTATGGTGTGGTAGGCGGCTGCATGGCAGCGCAGCATCTGGCGCAGCGAGTGAATTCCGGCTCGCATACCAGAGTTATTGGGCTGCGGAAATACTTTTTCCATATACCGAGAGTAGAAGTAAACCATGGGTTCATTGATCGTAATCCACTTCGCCACCAAATTACCTAGCGTACTAACGACGCGATCTGTGTAACGTTGGAAATATTCGACCACAATATCTGAATCGAAGTCCCCCTTTTCCACCAGCCATAATGGGTTGCTGAAATGATGGAGGGTGACCATGGGTTCGATATTGCGATCGATCATGGCTTGTAGTATCTGCCGGTAGCGATCGAGAGCGTCGTTGGAGAAAACACTCGGTTCGGGTTCAATACGGCTCCACTCCAGAGACATTCGATGGGCGTTGGTTCCCATCTCGGCCGCCAAATCGAGATCAGCCTCGGCATTTTGCCACCAATTACAGGCCAGCTCTGATTTGTGATTATTCGCAATGTTGCCTGGATCCTGTTCCCAAACCCACCAATCACTATTTTTGTTGTTCCCTTCGACCTGGTAAGAGGCCGTTGCCGTGCCCCATAGAAAATCGGCGGGAAATGTCATTTCTGCCTGCGCCACTTAATTCTCCTTTCAGAAGATGGACAAACTGTATGCCCCTTTGTGTATAGTCAAAGAACTGATTCACAAGGATTGCCCGATCCATTATAGCAAGCTATCGGCCAATCATGGAATCAGTCTGTATTTTTCAAAAAGCGTTCAGCTAACAGCGCCCAGCAATTGGAATTTTTACATAATCGCGAACTTCTTGGATAATAGGAATGTTTGGTTTAGCGGTATGAAGAAAAAAGTGGACGATGAATCACCCCATGCCTGAACGAATATTTGCTGAAGAAATTGACCGAGATGTGATGGCTGAACGCCCTCTGCATAAAATCATGGTTCTGTTCAACAAGCCTGTGGGTTGGTCGAACCTCAAGATGACACTAGGCATGCTCCTGCTGGCGATTCTTGGGGGGACAGTATGGTGGTTGCTTTATTCAAACCTTTACCTGACCTTGTTTATTGTGGGGATGCAGCTTTTGTTTTTTCTGGGCGATGTGGTCATTCTCGTTGCTCTGCCACGGATGCGCATCTCCTTTGGACCGTGGCGGGCCCAATTTTTCCCTCTGGCTGTCCCGCGTACTTTGGCAACGATTGCATGTAGTGCGCTGGCACTTTTAACAGGCTTGAGCTGGGGGATCTTTTTGGTGGTGGTAATAGAGGTGGTGGGAACGGCGGCGTTGATCTGGGGGGCCATGATTGAACCGGCGCGCGTACAAGTAACGAAATTGGCTATCAGTTGTATGCGGTTGCAACCCGGTACGACCCCGATTAACCTGCTGCATATCAGCGACCTGCACATCGAGCGGTTGTCGCGACGAGAAGATGCTGTTCTGCACTTGATCGAAAGTTTTCAACCGGAGCTGATCGTTCTAACCGGAGATTATGTAAATCTATCATACAATCGCGATCCAGAGACGTACCGGCAAGTTCGGATGTTTCTGAGCAAGCTTTCGGCTCCGTACGGTGTTTTTGCCACGCTGGGAACGCCAACTGTAGACGTGCGCGAAAACGTGATCCCACTGTTTGATGATCTTCCCGTTACCTTGTTGCATAACAGATGCCAGTTAGTGAAACTAGGAGAAGCCCGACAGCTCGCTTTGTTTGGTCTTGACTGTACACACCATATGGCGGCTGATGCTTCGGTCTTAGAACAGCTCGTCCAGCAGGCAACGACTGATGTGCCGCAGATACTTTTGTATCATTCGCCCGAGTTGATGCCTCAGGCGATTGAGCAGGAGCTTGATTTGTATTTATGTGGTCACACACACGGGGGCCAGGTGCGGCTGCCCCTGATAGGCCCACTGCTGACCAGTTCGCATTTGGGACGCCAGTATGTCATGGGCCTGTATCGTCATGGCTGTACAAACCTTTACGTCAGCCGGGGCGTTGGCCTAGAGGGTCTCAGCGCGCCGCGCGTGCGTCTGCTGACCCCGCCAGAAATCACAATGGTGACTGTGCGGCCTGTTTGACTAGGCAGTATTCAATTCTATTGTGAACTGTTGATGGTGAATTGTTAATGGGGATGATTGGGGTTTTCCTGATCTCGGCAGCTACGCTCGTGCTAGAGCTGGCCCTGGTGCGCATTTTTGCCGTGCAGCAGTTCTATCATTTCGCCTTTATGGCGATTAGCCTGGCTCTGCTCGGTGCGGGAGCCAGTGGATCTCTGCTAAGCATCTGGCGTCGCCGCGTGCCTCCAGCAATACTCAGCCTGATGTTCGCAGCTTCTACGATCATGGCCTACTTGATCATCAACTCTGTTCCATTTGATTCTTTCAGCATCGCCTGGGACAGTCGCCAAATTTTATTTTTGGCGATGTATTTCTTGGCAGCGGCCGTGCCTTTTCTTTTTGCCGGGTTGCTTGTAGGCGGTGAGCTTATGGATGCTGGGAAAGCAGGTGGAAGGGGCTCTCACCGGATTTATGGCGCTAATCTGATTGGTTCTGCTTGTGGCAGCCTTGGTAGTCTGGTCACCCTGGCCTGGTTTGGCGGACCAGGTTCTGCGATAGTCGCGGCCCTCTTGGGGATCGGGGCGGGTCTATTTTTTACCAAGCAGGAGAGAAAAGTGAGCAAAAAGCCTTATACAGGCTGGGTGATTTTTGCTTTATTTGTCTTCGGTATTTTCGGACTATTTGCTTTGCAGCGCTCCCCAGATTTCTTAAAACAACGACTATCACCTTATAAAACCCTTTCCACGCTGGTGCAAGCTGTTGGAACACAGCATACCCTTTCGGTCTCGGATGCGACGGCAAGGGTAGATGTAGTAGAAAGTCCGGTCATTCATATTATGCCGGGATTAAGCCTCTTTTCACCTGCTGGCCCGCCTCGGCAGGCGGGTCTGCTCTTGGATGGCGATAATCTGATGCCAATTAGCCAGTTGACGGCAAAATCCGAGGATGCACAATCTTTGGCGGGCTACTTGCCAGTGGGCCTGGCATATCGATTACGGGCCGGTGGCCGCACCCTGGTACTTTCAGCAGGCACGGGGCTCGACGTGCTGATGGCACTGGCATCCGGGGCGCAACAGGTAACGGCCGTTGAAGAAAATGCACATATTATTGAAATCATACGCAAGGAGTATGGCGATTTTACTGGTGGGTTGTACTCAGATCCGCGAGTTCAAGTAGTCAACAAATCGGATCGTGTCTATGCGCGACAAGATGGCAGCGAGCAATTTGACCTGACTGTCTTGGCCCTAACTGATCCGCACCGCCCCGTGACTTCGGGGGCATACAGTCTCACTGAGGAGTATGCATACACGGTTGAAGCCATTCAGGAGTATTTAGGAACGCTCGACGAAAATGGGCTGCTTATCATAACGCGGTGGATACAGACGCCGCCAAGTGAAAGCGTGCGAACTTTCGCTACCCTGGCTGCGGCACTGGCAAGGAGCAATCGTGATCCGGCACAACATCTCGTAGCCTTTCGTTCTTTGCGAACGATGACAATGCTGGTTGGTAAACGGCCGTTCACAGCTGCTGAATTACAGATAGTTCGATCTTTCTTAAGCGAAAGAGGTTTCGACGCCGTATATCTCCCGGATATCCAAGCAGATGAGTTGAATCGCTTCAATGTTTTACCTGAAGCGGACTATTACAAATTGTTTAGGGATGTGTTGATCAAACCGGCAGAAACTTTCGCGGCGTATCGCTTTGATATACGGCCGACGACTGACAATTATCCCTTCTTCTTCCACTACTTCAAATGGCGGCAAACACCGGAGATCCTGGCCAGACTGGGCCAGACCTGGCAGCCATTCGGGGGCAGCGGCTATTTTGTACTGGTGGCTTTACTGCTTCTGGTGAGTGCAGCGGCGATCGTATTTATTGTCGGCCCGCTGCTTTTCAAGCGTCGCTCCGATAACTCCCATGATACGGAAATTCCTTTTTGGCACTGGCGCGTGTTTCTCTATTTCGCTTCCTTAGGGTTGGCTTTCTTGTTTGTTGAGATGCCGTTAGCACAACAATATATCCTGATATTAGGCAAACCGGTCGTCGCCCTGGCCGTGATTGTTTTTGCCGTGTTGTTTTTTTCAGGCATAGGCAGTATGACGTCGAGGCGCTGGTCTTTGCCAGTCGCGTTGGTAGCCTTAATCGTTGTGGTGGCTGCCTACCCGTTTGTATTGAAGGGACTTTCCAATTTGGCTTTGCGCTGGCCAGAATGGGCCAGAATTGTATTCTCTGTGTTGACCTTAGCGCCGTTAGGATATCTCATGGGATTGCCTTTTGCGGGTGGTCTGCGGGTGGTT
>JAACFF010000633.1 GCA_009937635.1 Chloroflexota bacterium | reverse complement strand
CTCAGCCGATTCTTCGTTACGAAAATACGCCAGCTAGAGCCCCGAAACCGGCGGCGGTTACGCCGAAAATTAGGCCGACTAGAGCCATCACAATTACAAACGCGATGAAGCCGACTACGATTGTGAAAAACGCCTTTGTGTTGTCGAGATCGAGCCCCTGGCGAATAGCTATAAACGCGGCAATTAGTGACCAGATAGCCCCAACAATCCAACCGATACAAGGAATAATCGCCAGCACCTGCGGCGCATATGCAAACCCTATCACCCTCAACATTTGGCCTGGGTTGGATTTTCCGTTAAAGAAAGTTGTCCCCACGAAATAGGTGACAAATGACCAGGCGATCCAACCTACGAACGTTCCGATCAGCGAGGATAGAAAACTGCTAAAGAAACTGGTATTGGTAAAACTAGCCCCGACTCCACTTCCCAGGGCGCCAATGAGGGCAACGACGAGAACAACTAAGGCTGCTTGACCTGTAGCCCCTTCGTCAGCCTCGATTTCCTCAAATGTGTCGATATTTAGCTTGAACACACCAATAATACGATCGATCAACATGAACTTCCTCCTTGAAGCGTGAATGCCGCACTATTCTACAAGATCTATCTATTTCTGAACGATCTGCCAGAGAACACCTCCAATCGCCCCCATGATCGCTGCAAATAGGCCAAAGATTGCTGCGACCACAATCGTGACGCCTACGCCGCCTACAATAGCATAACCAAGCAAGCCTGTGCTTAAACCGGCTAACATGAAAGCGTTTATGCCTACCGCGATACCCAAAATGATACCGGCTACCAAACCGGACAAAGCCCCGCCGACCGTGCTCTGAGCCATCGTCTCTTCACCTGGGGCCAGATAACCATATCCCAATCCAGCACCCAGGGGAATGATGACCGCGCCGGCGAGCATCAGCACCGTAATCAGATTGTCGAAAAACGGGGTCAGGGCCAGCAGATACAGAAAGCCCGCCACAACGGCTGCTACCGAGCCCGAACGCATTAAACTACCAAAGTGTATGTTAAACAAAATCTATTCTCCTCTGTAACTCAAGCTTTCCAGCTTGATCGCAACCTAAAAAGGTTGCTTTACTGATACATAGGTTGCGGCTAGATTATATCATCATTCCGCGTTGTTTCCTCCGCCGTCGACGAATAAAAAACCAGATAATCAGCGCGACGAAAACAAGAACCACGATTCCAGCCAGAACTGGGATCAGAATAGCCATCAGCGATACAAAAAAGGCAGTGATGTCTTCAACAATACTGACTGCCCAGTTTCCGGTGCCGGCGGTGGTGGCGGTAACAGCCGGGCGGACGACGGCCTTGGTAGCGTGAACCCCACCGGCGACCAGCACGCCGGCCATTATGGCCAGAATTGGGTTCATGTCGTTTATAACGCTTGTGCTGCCGGCGAAAAGGATAGCTCCAGCGACTGGTCTGACAAAAGTCTGAATGGCGTCGTTTATACTGTCCACCGCTGGAATCTTGTCTACCAACATTTCAATGATCAGCAAGATCACGAGCAGGCCGATCACCCACCAACTGGCCAGAAGGTCATAAGGTGAAGATAGTTCAAGTAAGGGGTCGCTTACGGGGAAGCGCGCTGCCAGGGCGACGACCAATAAGGGAATATAAGCGTTCAAGCCCGCGCTCCCTGAAAGACCAAATGCGGTGCCGATGCCCGCTATAGCTTCAATCATGTTACTGCTCCTATAAACCTGGAAACCCGGTCATGGTTCCGGTGAGGTTAAAGCGCATGAGGCCGATGGCGCTTAGTTCAACTATTGTGATTAAAAAACCAGCCATTAGCGGCACGGCCGTCTGTCGCCATGAAATAGCACGGCCGTCCCGCCTGAAAATTACCAGAAGAAGAACCGTATTAAGCGCTGTAACGATAAACAACAGTCCAGCCGCGCTGACAATAGCCAATACGTAAAGGAGGGTTGGACGGTTGCTCAAAAGTAAGACGACGGTGACCGAAGCCAGGATCAATAACTGTGCCAATTCTCTATTCGTGCTAATGATGGGCTGAAAATGCGGTGATCGCCACAAAGTCTGAGCCAGCGCCGGCAGGAGAATTAAGCCCATCGCGACCCCGGTACCCATGCCCGTTAGCAGCCGCAGCCAGTTGCGCGGCTCATAGAGATGGGGGGCGTTGGCAAAGAAATGGCTGTATGAGTTGAGCCCATCGATACCCATCAGCGCGATGAAGCCCAGCAGGATGAGCAGTAAACGAAACGGAGGCAAGCTAGATCGGCGCAGGCGACCAGCCAGCCCAATTACCACAAAGACGAGCGCGACGCCAAGGTACATGCCGGAGCACCGGGCACAAAGCGGAAATTGACGGCCGTTGATCGAAAAAGATCGCTCCGTAATACGGTGACAAAACGCGTATCCCGACCAATCCGCGCCTTGTAGCAACAGATCATCATGCAGGCGGGAGCTATCCGTGACCATGTAGAAGCCCAAAATCAACAGAATCCCGGCAACGATCAATAACAATAACCAGAGCCGCGCATTTGTTTTCTGCCCCAGTGTTGGTGCCAATATTGGTTGAGTCAAATCTTGCCGTGACATGAGTTTCTCAAAAGACCGAATTCAAGAGTATAACTTTCCTGATTGGGCTTTGCGAGT
>JAACFF010000632.1 GCA_009937635.1 Chloroflexota bacterium | reverse complement strand
ATATACTGCTCCAGGCTCAACGGCTGCTAGCGCAGTCCGGAATACTTCGCCGAAATTCGTGTCGGCATAAGGCCCGCTGATGAGAGAGGTACCGAAGTCAACCTCCTTGAAGACGCTGTAGACGATATTGCCCTGGGGATCGACCAGGAAAATGTCGTAGTAGCCAAAGCGCTCCAGGAAATCTCGAATGATGGGATGGTAGAGCTCGTGCGTCTCGCTATAACGACTACTATCCCCGGGATTGTCCAGCAGGTGTTTGGAGCCGGTTTCATAGGGATTGGCTGAGATATAGATATCCTGCATTGCCAGCGGCAACTTCTCGCTGGGCAGGTACTCCTGCGCTTCAACCTCTAGCAGCAGGTTCGGAACGAGACGTTCGAGAAACTCGTCCTGATAATAGGTTAAGAGCTCTTCCCGCTTGGCCAGGATGGTGGAGCTGTCAAGACCCAGATCATCATCAACCGTGTAATAGTTGGTGCTGAACGCGTTCATGGCGTCGATCATCATCCGATCATTGGACTGGGTGACGAGCTGATCGCGAATGAATTGAAAGTAATCCTCGATCTGGCTGGCCTTCATCTCGCGAACGGCGGTGAGCTTATTGAAAGATTCCTCTTCTAATGTGGATTGGCTAATCGAGAAGGCCACCACGGCAATGGTGACCACGGTGATTACCGCAATGAGCGCAAAGGCCAACAAGATCTTGGTCCTGATTCTTAGTTTCTTAAACATAATCGATGTCCTTTATGCGGGTCATCTGGCGGGCGGCAGATTATACACCCAATTGGTTTTGACAACCAAGAAGAGTATCAAAAAAAGACAATCATTTCGAACGCAACAATACCTGCTTATCGGCCCTCGTGACCTCATATTTACGGCAGCTGTAGCACCGACTCAAGCATGCTTGGAGCATGGTTCACATCCGTTGGGATATGAACCATACAAGTCAAGGGAAATAAACCCACGCCACCACTAGTGGGAATATTTAACATTGAGGCTGATTCGCACGAAAAAGGTGAAAAAGTGGGCGCGATTGGACTCGAACCATAAGCCCAGTCCACTGGGCAGCTCACCGGATGTGAACCCCGTTGACGAGGATCACAATCGTAATGTCATTATACTCGTGGTAGAATCCTTTAACAATTAGCGGTTATGTTAAGAACCGTGAGGTCTCATTTGCTTCGTTATTGTAAATGAGCCTCTTAGGCCTAAATTGAGAATTCCTGACGATATTCTACAATCATCAAAACCAGTGTCAATTTCAGTGCAAGAACCCATCCCATTGTCAAATAGCTGGACTTAAGTGCCATTGGGGTGAACCTTAACATCCATGGCAGCCAACTGAATGGTCTCTAAGGGCATATCTACTCCTGCTTCGGTCAGCGTGGTGAATACGCGCTCACGCAGTTGGAAGCGCTTCTCGACATGAGTTCTCTCGTCCCGTAGCCATGCCTGCACTTCGATGGCGACGTTGTAATCATTCAGCTGAGTAACTACCATTCTCGGCCGTGGTTCGGGCATAAAGTCGTCATCCCTTTCGACCAGGTCCATCAGTAGCTGGCGGACGCGATCCATGTTCTCGGAAAGCCCAATGGTGACCGGAATATCCAGGCGTAGGTGGGGGAATTTTGTGTAAGAAGCCACCGTCTTATTGATGATCTCGGTGTTTGGCACGGCCAGCATTTTGCCGTCCACGGTAATGACACGAGTAGAGCGAAGGGTGATCTTATCCACCCGGCCGTACTGATCGTCTACATCTATTAAGTCACCGATGAGAAATGGTTGGTATATGAAAATCAACAAGCCGGAGATGAGGTTTGACAACGCATCCTTGGCGGCGAAACCTATGGTCAGGCCAGCAATACCCAATGAAGCCAACAGTGCCGCGGTGTTAATGCCGGCCGCGTTCAAAGCATAGACAGCGCCAATGCCTAAAAACGCATACTTAGCCAATGTCTCGATGAAAGAGGAGGCCGTCTCGTTTAATTTGGCTCGCTGCAAGGCATTTCGCAGAAGCCGGTGGACGATATACCAGGCAATCAAGAAGCCAGCGAACACGATCAAGCCAACGATTAGATCGGCTACCAGTTCAGTTATCCTGGCGGTCAGCGTCTGTACTCCAAAAAATTCCCGCAGTCTTGTGACGATTTCTTCCCAAAACGTGTCCATAAGCTATTATCATCCTCCATACAATGCTTTATTGGCCTCTGTGGAAACCAGCATTCTGTATGCCGGCAGCTGCATATCGCACTAGCTGGCTGCACCTATCAGTGACGCTAGGCTTCCAAGGTTAATTCTTCATCGCCTTCGTTTTCCCGGTTATACCGATAGTTCAAGATGAGAATGACGATGCTCACCAGCAACACCCAAGCGGGAAAGAGGAAGCGGGCCGCTCTCAGCGATCCGGCGAACAACAGGAACGGCACGGCCACGATGTAGGTGACGATGGTCAGCCAGCGGGGCGCGACCTTCGTCCTGGTCCAGAGCGAACCAATGGACAGCATATACACCGACGCCATACGCAGGAAATAGCTGCCCATGATCTGGTTCGCGAACACAGTAGCATAGATAAAGATGTCAAAGTCATTTAACTCGCCACCGAACGCCTGATAGGTGCCGAACATGGCGCCGAAAG
>JAACFF010000631.1 GCA_009937635.1 Chloroflexota bacterium | reverse complement strand
GGGCTGAAAATAAAAAGAGGTAGGAATCTCGCCAGGAACAGCGTACTGACCGCAAGCCCACTGTCCGTTAAACGTGCAATCAATCCAGCCGCAGCGATTAAATTGAACCAGTCGCCCAATTGTGAAACCAGGCTGCCAAACCACAAGTTGCGATAATTCCGATTCTCGCGCAGCAAGGTGATATACTCACGCATTCGAAATTGCCTTTTTTACTGAGCGCTCTCCTGCAACAGCATTAAGTGACCCATTCCTCGTTGGTTCTTGGGGTCCATACCCCGCACAACTGGCCTAATATGCAAAGCGTCAAATCCCGTTTCACCAATCTCCTTTGGAAGTGATATCCGGCGTGTCCGCAAACCCTCATTATCTAGCTCCGGATCAGACAAAACAGATCCCACCACATTACCTTCGCGCAGGAAAATGATACGGTACGTATAATTTGTGTCGAGACTCAGCTCAATCAAAGAAACCTTGGCAATACCCTCAACTACCACTTCAATACCTTGGTAGGGAATAGACACTACACCTTGCGCATCGAGCATTGTACCATCAGCCACCGGCCTTTCCACATCATCCTGCCCGATACGATCCAAATGTTGGGCCACATAGGCATCAGGGTCAATCAGATGATCATATTGGCCCATATTCATTTTCCAGATAGTCAGCAATCGGGCTGGATCGAACAGCGATCCACGCATGATGAGTAGAAGCTTATCATAATAGCCGGCCAGCTTCGCATCTTCCAGCTTATTTTCGCCTGAAATCAGTGACTCCTCCAGGCCTGCCGGGCGTCTCCTGTTAAAGTGCCCAATACGCCATAAGTCAGGATTGCCAGCCGGTAAATGGGATAAGAGCGTATTGGCCAAAGCATAGTTGTCCAGGATATAAACATCTGGACCAGCAAAATAGCCTGCTAACCCGATACCCCCCTTGATGAGCAGCTCTTGTCCCTCCGCTTTTGCTCTCAGCCCAGCAGTTGCCAACCAATGGCTTTCCAGTGGTGGCTCAATAACCAGGTTTTGCACCAGACCCGTATGCGCCTCGTAATATTGCCTTTCATCCGTGATGCCATAATCATCCCGCCAGCGGCGATCGCTCTCGATTGGTAACAAGACAGGATGGGCCGAAAACAATCCCAGCAGAAGCGTCGCCCCTACAAGTAGCATCGCACGCCGTCTGGACAGATTATTCAGCCAATGAGAGCGGACAAGTAACACGACGGACACTATTAGAGGCGCTGTAAAGAATCGGCCGCTCATATAATCGCCGCCGATTCTTACAATATAAAGCAAGTAGAGGATGACGCCGATAGCTACCGCCACCTCTTTGCGATTACGCTGCATAAATCCTGTTACCAAACCAGTGAAGATCACCAAAAAAGTTAAGGGGTCACGCCACAATAGATCTCTAAAATAAAGCGTCCCTTGCCGATAAAGATCGCTTGCTGGTACGTGAACATTGAGCTTAGCATAGGCAGAATTAGGGATAGGGAAACCGTAATAGATCAGAGAGAACAGCACCCACCCTATCAAGGGCAGCAATCCCAGCGCAATGGCGGTTAAAGAGGGAACGAGCAGGTAATAAGTAATTATCGGCGGGATATAAAAGAGCAAGGTGTCAAGACGATTCACTCCGGCCAATGCAGCCACAAGAGTCAGTAACAAAAGTATCCTCGGCGAATCAGTCTTAGTGAAATAGAGAACAAGAAAAACGACCAACAACAAGTGGGTCAACGGATTTTCCAGTCCTGAGGTGGAATAATCTATAAACGGGCGCGCCGAGATCAGAATGATCACTGCCACGGCTTTCGCGATCGCCGATGGCGCGAGATAGCGAAGGAACAAGAAAATCCCCAGTAGAGAAACGAGGATAGAAAGGAGGAGGGTTGTAAAAAGCGGCTCTCGCGTAACAGCAAATGGCACACTTAGGAGAAACATCCACAGAGGATGCGTGTACGTCTGCACGCGCTCCGTGATATTGTAGCGAAGGCCATGACCGTTAATAAAATTTTCTACCGTTCGCAGCGTAATGAAGGCATCTTCATGCAACCATGCTTCGCGAACCAGTATGATGCTGAATAGTAACAGAGAGAGTAATATAAGTGCCCGAGGTGTCGACAGAAAATGGGCCAAATCCGCTGGCCGAAAACTGGCTAAGCGCCCGGTTTGATTCGACGGGGTCATAGTGTCTAAACGAAAAAAAGGTCCCTTGGCAATGACCTACTCTCCCAGGGGGCTACCCCCCAAGTACCATCGGCGCTGACGAGCTTAACTACCGGGTTCGGGATGGGACCGGGTGTGTCCTCGTCGCTCAGATCACCAAAAGACCTTTATGAAAAACAATTATTGTTAATTAATTCAAAGAACAATGTACCCAATAAGTACATCGCACCAATCGAATAAGATAATGCAACTTCAGCGCACACTGTGCCAAAACTCCAAATTCTCCGTATCATACTTAAAGTAAGCCCTCGACCATTAGTACGGCTTAGCTGAATACATTGCTGCACTTACACTTGCCGCCTATCAAGCTAGTAGTCTCCTAGCGGTCTTACTCCATACGGATGAGGGATCTAATCTTAGGGCGAGTTTCCCACTTAGATGCTTTCAGCGGTTATCTCTGCCAGACGTAGCTACCCAGC
>JAACFF010000630.1 GCA_009937635.1 Chloroflexota bacterium | reverse complement strand
TTGGGGGTGGTGCGGGCTAGTAAGAGCATCAGATCGGAGTGAAGCGCGCGCGACGTCCAGATTTTTTGGCCGCGGATGCGATAACCATCGCCCTGACGCGTGGCAGTTGTGCGAATGCTGGTTGTATCGGTGCCGGCATCGGGCTCCGAGACGCCAAAGGCTTGCAATCGTAGCTGGCCGCTGGCTATTTGGGGAAGAAGGGTGGATTTCTGTTCCTGAGATCCATGGCGCAGAAGGGTGCCCATGATGTACATCTGCGCATGACAGGCGGCGGCGTTGCCGCCAGAGCGATGTACTTCTTCTAAAATAATGGACGCTTCTAGGACACCGACGCCGACGCCGCCGTACTCTTCAGGAATCAGGGCGGCGAGGTAACCGGACTGGGTCATGGCCTGGACGAATTCAGTCGGATAGGCTTCTTGTTTGTCCAATTGGCGCCAATACTCGTCGGGGTAACGGGCACAGAGCTGGCGGACACCCTGACGGATTTCTTGATGAAGCTCAGTTTGGTTAGACATTTTCACTTTATCCCACGCCACGCTGTTGACGGCTGAACTGGGCACGGCCGGATTCATAGGCATCGCCGCCGTAACTATCGTTGACGACTATCAAGGGGAAATCGGAGACGATCAATTCCCGGATGGCTTCAGTGCCTAAATCTTCATAAGCCACAAGGCGGCTGGAAAGGACATGGCGGGAGAGCAGGGCCGCCGCGCCTCCGACCGCGGCCAGGTAGACGGCATGGTACTTGATTAGAGCAGTTTTTACGGCGGGGGAGCGGTAGCCTTTGCCAATCAGCCCTTTAAGACCGAGACGTAACAGTGGCTCCGTGTAGGGGTCCAAACGGCCGCTGGTGGTGGGACCAGCCGGGCCCAGTACATGGCCAGGCTTAGCTGGAGCGGGACCAGCGTAATAAATCACGGCGTTTGCCAGTGAGATGGGTAGAGGTGTTTCTTTATCCAGCGCTTCCAGCAGGCGGCGGTGGGCGGCGTCACGCGCGGTGTAAATGGTGCCGCTTAGACGAACGGAATCTCCCGCGCGCAGGGTGGCTATGGTTGAATCATCTAGAGGGGCTTTTATGTGTTTGTGGTTCATAATCCTGCTCCAGCGGTCGAGCGCAGATGGACTATTGACGGTCAGATTATTATAGTTGCCTTGCGCGGAGCCGAACAGTTTAGATTGACGGCCACGGGAAGGGCGGCGATATGGGTTGGAAAGCTCTCGATATGGACGGCAAGGGCAGTGACCGAGCCCCCAAGGCCTTGTGGACCAATTCCTAAATCGTTGATATCGTCCAGTAATTCTTGCTCTAGTTGGGCCAGATGGGCGGCAGGGTTGGGCTGGCCTAACGGCCGTAGTAAGGCTTTCTTGGCCAGATGAGCGACGCCGTCAAATGAACTGCCCAGACCAACTCCAACGATGACGGGCGGGCAGGCATTGGGTCCGGCGAGTTCGATGGTTTCTAAAACGAACTGTTTCACACCGGTTACTCCGGCTGCTGGCGGCAGCATTCGCAGACGGCTCATCATTTCGGCCCCAAAGCCTTTCATCAACAGTGTCAGTTGCACCTGATCGCCTGGGACGATATCGGTATGGAGAATGGGGGGTGTGTTGTCACCGGTGTTTGTGCGATGCAGAGGGTCGGCAACTACGGATTTGCGCAAGTTGCTGTACCCGAGGCGCACCCCTTCTTGCATCGCGCTGTTAAGGTCGCCACCGGTGAAGTGTACGTGTTGGCCTACCTCGAGGTAGATAATAGCCATGCCTGTATCCTGGCAGGTCGGTATTTGTTCCGTTTTGGCGTAGTGGGCGTTTTCTCGTAGGGTCAGGATTATCTGCTGGCCAAGGGGGGATTGTTCGCGATCCTGGGCGGCAGCGAGTGATTGCAGATAGCTGGCGGGCAAATGGTAAACAGATTCGGCGATGAGCTGCTGAACGGCCGTCTGAAGCTGGTACACTTCTACTTCACGTATCATTCTTGGTCCCTCAATGCCAGGCATTTTTACAACGATCTTTGGTGCTAATGTGCTCTCGAAATGCGTGGCATTTGTCATTTCAATTATTAAAACGGCGCTGAATGTACCTATTGGCCTGGCTGATGGTCAAGGATTGGCTGGCGTTCCCGGCGCGGATGTAGAATTTCTCGTTGCCTTTGTTCACCAGGTAGGCGGGATGGGTAGACGGCTGTACACGCAGCATACAAATCGTTTTTCCGTCCAGTAGCGGGAAAATGACGTCGACGAATTGGCGAAATTCCACGCCTATCATTTTGTTGAAGGACATATTGAGGGTGGTTTCGAAACCGTCTGCATTGGGCTTGCGCAGTGTCTGTAAATCGGGTTCCAACCCTAAAACCCTGCCGTCGTCATCAACACCGATAAGCAGATAGCCGCCAGACGAATTCAAAAAGGCAACTACTGTCTTCATAACGGGTTCGTGTAGTGATTTATTAGCTCGCCTCTGATAATAATCCCAAACTAAACTTGACTTAAACTCCACATCTTGCCGTTCGCCACCCAAGACTAATTCCATGGCTGTACGAGGTTGTAGAGTCACCTGGTTCAACATACCTGGCTCTGCCAGCTCCACAATTAATTCTGCGTGGCGGAAAGGATCGGGGACATCTTTGAGATGGGGTTGTTC